>NZ_JBHGXH010000333.1:0-1061 GCF_041936445.1 Candidatus Darwinibacter acetoxidans
TACCTGGAAAGGTATTACCGCAAAAAGAAGCAGCTTCTGAAAACTGATGACAACGAACCTACCGCGGTCCTGAAAGATAACTGGGATCCCAACCTGCCCGACCCGCCGGACAATTTATTCCAATATGCTGAATTCGCGCTGACTCGTGATGAGGCGGTCTATCTCCAGGAGCGGGTGCTGGCGGAGCATCCAAAAAGCCTGCTGGCCAATTTCCTGGTGTCAGGTTCCATTGAGGATAGCGCTTATTTCTGGGAGCAGCCCCTGATCGGCACTTTGCCGGTTTCGCTGCAGCAGGAAGTTGCTCACGCCAGGAATTTCTCCAAGACTATCTACGGAGCGGCGATCCTTTATAACCTGATGCTGGCCCGCGAGTCAGGACGGCAGAAAAGGATTGAACAGTATGAAGCGGAGCTGGACGAGTGGGCTGCCTCGATGCACGCGCGCTGGACGGAGTTAAGGCAGTGGTATGGGCGGCGCAAGGAATTCTGGGCTCTCGAGTTCCTGAAGCAGGCCGTGCCGCGGCTTACCGTAAAGTTTGTTGAAGACTGGCTGCGCCTGGTTTTTGAAGGGGGCAACCTTGCCGCGATAGGGGAGGATGGAGCGGCGCAGGTGCTTATCCGCGACCGGGAGCGATACCTGAAAGGCGCCCGGGCTAGGCTGGAAAACCCCCGGGCTCTGGCGGCATGGAGCGGTTCATCAGGAAGCTACCGGCTCAGCTTTCGCTGGAAAGAAGTCAAAAAAATCATCGCCGATATCCTGGCCGGACTGAACAGGGGGCAGCAGCATGCTTAATCCTGAAGCCCGCCATATCTATTTGAACGAACTGAAACCGCCGCCCGGATATATCCTGGACAGGGCGCTGGCTACTACCTTTTCGCTGGACCTACTGACGCTGTTGTTTGCGCCGCTGGCCATGGTCTACTATGAATGCCAGGAGAAGGATTTTGATTTAGGCGGGCGGGTTGAAGTGATTGAAGCCCTGCGCCGGGTGGCCGGCAGGCTGGTGATCTTTTGCCAGAAGGGGCGGATAACCGTGCCCCGGACAGCCACTTTGCTTTACA
>NZ_JBHGXH010000334.1:0-1093 GCF_041936445.1 Candidatus Darwinibacter acetoxidans
GCCATCCGCATGACCGAGAACCAGGTCGTTTTGGAGAACCATCTCCAAAATCTCAAGGAGTCCATCTCAGGCGTAAGCCTTGATGAAGAGATGGCCAACATGATCCGCTTCCAGCACGCTTACAACGCCGCAGCCAGGATGATGACGGCTGTGGATGAGACTTTAGATACGATCATAAACCGCTTAGGCATAGTGGGACGCTAGGAGGCATCCGCTTATGCGTGTTACTAACCGAATGATGAACAACACCCTGCTGCTGAACTTGAATCGCGGTCTTGCCCGTTTGGAGCGTATCAACAATCAGCTGGGTACTAAAAAGAAAATCAACCGGCCGTCGGATGACCCGGTAAAGACCGGTGTGATCCTGCGTACAAGTACGTCCATCAGGGAGACGGAGCAGTACATCCGCAACCTCGATGCCGCCGTTTCCTGGCTGGATGCCGCGGATGTGATTCTCCAGGATGTGGTCAGCGTGATCCACAGGGCCAAGGAGCTGGCTGTAGCGGGGGCTTCCACTCATCTTGACGAGACAGCCAGACAGGCTTTGGCCGATGAAATCGCCCAGCTCCATGATAACCTATTACAGCTGGCCAACTCCACCCACGGAGGACGCTATCTCTTTGCTGGCCAACATACCGATAAGAAACCCTTTTCGGGTGGCGGGGTTACAGGTGATCGGATCAATGATGTGACCTTTTTGATGAGTCTCACGGGCGATGAGACGAAAATCGAGTTTGAGATAGCTCCCGGCATCACCATAGATGTCAACGTCATCAGCTACAATCCAGATGATAATCCGCAAGAGGGTCTCTTTATGCCCATCTTCAACGCACTGCAGGAGCTCTATGGGGAGCTGGTGGACGATACAGGCGATCCCGACATACCCCTGCAGGACCTGGATAACTCCCTGGACAATGTGCTGCGCAAGATATCTGAACTGGGCGGCAAGCAGAACAGGGTAGAACTGGCCCGGGAGAGGATGCTGGACCTCCAACTTAACCTGACCAGGATCCTTTCGGAAGAGCAGGATCTGGACTATGCCGAAGCGATTATGGAGCTGAAGATGGAGGAGTTTGCCTACCGCACTGCTTTG
>NZ_JBHGXH010000335.1:0-1632 GCF_041936445.1 Candidatus Darwinibacter acetoxidans
GCAATAACCACCATCCTTCGGGCCGGGCATGCCCGCACCTACATCTATTCCGGGATTGATTGCCGCGGGCGGGGATGGAACCACGCTCCCACCCCTTTGATTCACCTAATTTGTAGGGGCGGCTCATGAGCCGCCCGCAAACGTACCGGAAAACAACATGCATACCGCGTTATAAGCAAAAACCTTTGCCGCATAAACAACTCCACCTCGCCGGCGATGATGGTAATGCTGTATGCGACAGCCGCCTGCAATAACCACCCTCCTTCGGGCCGGGCATGCCCGCACCTACATCTATTCCGGGATTGATTGCCGCGGGCGGGGATGGAACCCCGCCCCTACCCCTCTGCTTCACCTAATTTGTAGGGGCGGCTCATGAGCCGCCCGCAAACGTACCGGAAAACAACATGCATACCGCGTCGTAGTGGCGGCCCTCGTGGCCGCCCGAAAGAAGTACCGTATAATTAAGCAACTCCCCCCTTTGCAAAAGGGGGGCCGGGGGGGATTTAAAAAAACATTAACCCTGGCGTGGATTGGCAGGACGGGAAAAGCAAAATCCCCCTAAATCCCCCTTTAAAAAAGGGGGACCTTTAATATGGGATCCTGCCCATATGCCGTTGCCGCTCACAAAAGGCGGTTGCCGCAGTGTTCCAGGAAGCGAATAAAGTCATCCATGCTGATCGTCAACGTGGCGGTGTTGACATTGGGATGGAAGTTGATCCACTCCGCTTTCAGCAGGTCTTTGTCCAGAACAACGACAACCTCTTTTTCAAGGTCATTGATCAGGCCGAAAGCGGAGACGGAGCCCGGCTCCACGCCGAGATATTTCATAAGCCTCTTCGGCGAGGCAAAGCCGAGCTTGCTCTCACCGGCCTTTTCGGCCAGCTGCTTTAAGTCCGCTCTTTTTGATTCTTCGAGGATGACCAGGTAATGCCTGTTCCCCTTGCCGTTGCGGAGAAACAGGTTTTTGCATTGCGCCCCCTTCATCCCGCCGTAATACCTTCTGGCCTCTTCCACTGTATAAACGGGAGGATGCTCGTGACGGGTATAGGCGATGTTCAGCTTTTCCAAAAGTGATAGGACTTTTTTTTCTTCTTCTGAGATCATGGCTGCTGCTCCTTATATTTTATGAGTCAAGGAACGGTCACTTTAAGTCATCGATTGAGATGCCAACACGGGCGGGGATGGAACCCCGCCCCTACCACTTCTTTCGCTAGGTTGTAGGTTACCGTTAAAGCAATACAAGTTCCGCGTTTAGAACAAGCGGACACTACAACGCAAACGCCAGTGCCTCACCAGCGGGCGAGGCATGCCTCGCCCCTACAACACTCTTCCGTGTCTGATTGCCACGGGCGGGGGTGGAACCCCGCCCCTACATGTCGTCCTGAGCGCGCCGTCTTGTAGAAAGAAATCAATTTTTACGCGGGAACTGTCCCCCTGTCTCTCTCCTCCTCTCAGGAGGATACCTGGAAGATAACAGTGCCGCTCCGCTCTTTTCTCCGGGCCGCTCCGGTCTCCTCCAGGTAGCGGAGATGGGCCACGGCTTCGCCCGTGGCAAACCATTTCTGAGTTAAAGGGAATTCTTCCCAGTCCCGGGCGTCAATATCCCATTCCATCTGCGCGGCGACCTCGTAG
>NZ_JBHGXH010000336.1:0-1029 GCF_041936445.1 Candidatus Darwinibacter acetoxidans
AAATTTGTGCAACTGAAGTACTGGGACAGGAAATTGACCGACTATGGCATCTGCCAGCGACTCTACATATCGCGCAGGACGTTATACAACTGGCGGCATCGGATACTGAGGAGCATTGCAGAGGAAATGGGACTGCTGTAACATCTTTGCACAAAGATTGCACTTTGGGCCTTACGAAACGTGCTATGTTGTTATTGGCGGAGAATGTTAAACTGCATACTGAGGAGCCGCCAATGAGGGCGGCTTTTTGTTGTGGGTGATGCACATGGAAACAAATGTCGTAATGCTTGGCGATTGCCTCGATGTTTTACGCGAACTACCAGACAACAGCATAGACAGCGTGGTAACTGATCCGCCGTATGGTCTATCAAAAGAGCCGGACATCGAGGAAGTGTTGACGAAATGGATGGCTGGCGAAGACTACGAACACCGTCAAGAGCTGGGGTTTGGGGGGTGGAGTAGGTGCAGCAGTTGACCTTGTTTGCCCATTCCACCGAGAGCTTCGATTCTCGCATGTGTCACTTGGCGCGGGAATGGGCGGCTTCGGAGCGCATCGAGAGTGAGACCCAGCGTGCCGCCTATCGGCGAGACCTGCTGATTCAGGCATACAAGGCGGCGCTGGCCGAGGGGTTGTCCGTGGACGAGGCCGTTGCTAACGTGCATCGTTACTTGCCGGGCGATGGCGCAGGGTCCGCATCTTGAGCGTGCCCATGCGGGGCGGGAGATATGCGGGAGGTGTCGAGCGGTTAATGAGTGAGCGCAGCGCCGTTGAGTGGCTGGGCTGTGAACATGGGAGGGCGGCGGATGAAACACTTTCTGCGACAGGCGTACAAGATAGAAACCAGGATAGACTCAAAGCTGGAGCAGCTGGAGAGTCTTCGCTCCTTGGCAGAGAAGGCGACCGCCACGCTGGACGCTAGTCCCAGCAAGCCGACGGGTCCGGGCAAGGGGCAGGACATACTGGCCAAGATTATGGACCTGGAGCTGGAGATCCAGAAGGACATCCAGGAGCTGCTGGCCGTCAAGGAG
>NZ_JBHGXH010000337.1:0-1561 GCF_041936445.1 Candidatus Darwinibacter acetoxidans
CTCCGCAGGCCAGCTCGCCGGCCGCGTCGCCACAAAGGCATGCGGCAAGGGCTCCCGGCCTGCGATTTTTTTATTAATATAAGGAGCCCCCCATAAGAGGGGCTCCTTATATCCAAAACCTGCAGCAGCCCATCAGGGCTACATCCTAACATCCCGCCACTCAAATTCGACGGGTTCGTCGTATAGGTCATGAAGAGTGGCGGGGACGACAACCTTTTGGCTGCGTCCGGCATTTATCCCCACTTCAAATGGTGAGGAATATGCCACCAGTTGTAATTCGGTGGTTTCTTCCTTCTCCGCATCTCTGCGGAGAGCTGCTTCAAACACGTTCGCGTAGTAGCGAACACTGGCGTCCGTCATCCGCCCCTTGCACTTGCTCCTGGCAAACTTTGCCAGCTGAAAGGCCACATCCCGGACGTGGCCTTTCAGTATGCATGGGATACGCCCATAGCGCTGGGCGTGCACCAGCACGTAGAGGTCTGGCAGGTCATCCCAAAGCCCTGTAAAACGAAGCTCCGTCTGGTGGCCTTCGCACCCTTTCGGGCAGGCCACCACAGCAGTGAGATTCTCCATGTCCACATTCTGGAGAACATAGTGTTCTCCACACTTGCAAACCGGGGCGAGCAACGCATCCCCAATACGGGCCTCCGATAAATTCTTCAGGTCTTCCCTGAAACAACGGTAACACTTTGCCATTTTTTGTACCTCCCTCCGCAGGCCAGCTCGCCGGCCGCGTCGCCACAAAGGCATGCGGCAAGGGCTCCCGGCCTGCGATTTTTTTATTAATATAAGGAGCCCCCCATAAGAGGGGCTCCTTATATCCAAAACCTGCAGCAGCCCATCAGGGCTGCATCCTAACATCCCGCCACTCAAATTCGACGGGTTCGTCGTATAGGTCATGAAGAGTGGCGGGGACGACAACCTTTTGGCTGCGTCCGGCGTTTATCCCCACCTCGAAAGGTGAGGAGTACGCCACCAATTGTAATTCGGTAGTTTCTTCCCTCTCCGCATCTCTGCGGAGAGCGGCTTCAAACACGTTCGCGTAGTAGCGGACGCTGGCGTCCGTCATGCGCCCTTTGCATTTGCTCCTGGCGAATTTCGCCAGTTGCAATGCCACATCCCGGATGTGGCCTTTCAGTATGCATGGGATGCGGCCGTAGCGCCGGGCGTGAACCAGCACATAAAGGTCGGGAAGCGCATCCCATTCTCCGGTGAGGTACAGGTCTACCTTGTGCGCCTCATGCTCCTCGCTGCTCTCTACATGCTTCGGGCAGGCGATGAAGGCGGTAAGGTTTTCCATGTCCACACTGCGGAATTCAAAATGTTCTCCGCACTTGCAAACCGGGGCGAGGAGCGAATCCCCGACCCGGGCCTCCGATAGATACTTCAGACCATCTTTCTTCATTTTTTGTACCTCCTCCCGCAGGCCAGCTCGCCGGCCGCGTCGCCACAAAGGCATGCGGCAAGGGCTCCCGGCCTGCGATTTTTTTGTATTAATACAAGAGGCCCCAAAGAAAGAACCCCTTATATTCAAACTTCAAGCAGCTCTTTCAAGCTGCAC
>NZ_JBHGXH010000338.1:0-26706 GCF_041936445.1 Candidatus Darwinibacter acetoxidans
CCTCTTGCATACTCGCTGGCTCTTTCTGAATTCGTGGTGGCGTCGTTTTCAAGTCGTTACTCGACATTCCTCAAAGGACCTGGTTTCGATAGAAATCTGCACTGTTTGTCCCACTCTAACAAGCCTGATACCAACCGTCGATCAAGTGACTCTCTGGCTTTCCAAAGCGCGCCTGCATGGGGGGTTCGGGCCTGTCGGTGTCAATCGGCACGATCCACCGGGCACCCACAAGCTCGGCTTCTCGCATCGGGGCTACGGCCAAGGCGCATGAAGGCGAAGCCTCTCACTATTGCAAGCTTCACGCCATGATGGACCAGATCGGCCGCGCGGACATCATTGAAGGCGCCGGCTTCGTACTTGGCCACCAGATGCGGATAAGGTGCGCGACAGATCGTGGCGCTTTGCCAGCCTATGCAGGGTCTGGCGGCTAGCCGGCGTCCGGGATTAAGAGCGTGACGCGCGCCAGGGTTTTGAGGAGACGGCCGCAGCGTCCAACTCGCCGCCAGCGAAACAAAAGGCTCGGGTGAAGACCGTGACGCCGCGCCACCGCCGATACGGTTGTTCTTGTCTCGCGCACCTCGGCGATGATTGCACGCTTCTCCTCGCGCGACCATGAACGCCGCGTGCTCGCAACGACAATGTGAGGAGAATGCGCCATAAGTCCAGTAAGCAGCATTCGATCGTACAGCGCTTGCTTCGGGCACTCAGGCGCAACGTGGCCGAGACGGTGATCGCGGCCACCGCAACACCGCCGTCGCCAGCCGTGGCCATGCGGACCGGGCCTGTGGACGGCGCTGCGTGTGATGGGCACTCCGCCCCGCCTACAGGCCCTCCGTTAAAGCAAGCTTCATTGGGGATGCCGCCGATCGCCTCGAACGCTGCCATATGGCAGCGCAGGACCGCCTGCATGTCCTGGCGCAGGACAAACAGCGCCCAGATCAGGTGGCTGAAGCCGAGCGAGAATAGCCAGACGATGCGGGTGACCGCCGGTTCATCGGTGAAGACGACCTGGAACTGGGCGAAGTCGACCTGCGCTTGGTCGCCCGGCGGCGTTTCGAAACGGACCTCAAAGGCAGGCAGCCGGGCCGGACGAATGTCGCGCAGCGCATCGGTGACGGCGGTGTAGCCGCCCTCATAGCCGCGTTCGCGAAGCTCCCGCAGCAATCGGCGGCCGGTCAGGCCCGGATAGGCAGCCTCCCGCTCGCGCAAATACCCAACGAATGGATCGAACCGGCGCTGGCGCGGCTTTCGTGGGCCGTACACCGGCGGCTCCAGGCCACGGGCGATGCATCTGCGAACGGTCTTGCGGTCGCCCCCGAGCTCGCGGGCGATCGCTGAGACCGTCAGTCCCTGTCGATGAAGATCAAGAATCATGACTGTTCAGCACTCATGAGACAGATTTGGTGGGTTGAGGAAGGGAGGATTTCTGGCTCATCGTAGCCTTTCGAGGAGCGAAGATGAGACAGAAATCCGTATTGACAAAGGAACCTGCGGATCAGGTTATCAAGGACATTCGCCGAGCGACCCGGCGGCATTTTTCGGCAGAAGATAAGATTAGGATCGTGCTGGAAGGACTGCGCGGCGAGGATAGCATCGCCGAGCTGTGCCGGCGCGAGGGGATTGTCCAGAACCTGTATTACCGCTGGTCGAAGGAGTTTCTCGAGGCAGGGAAGAAACGACTGGCGGGCGACACGGCCCGGGCAGCGACGTCGGACGAAGTGAAGGAGCTAAGGCGCGAGGCTGGCGCGCTGAAGGAGGTCGTCGCCGAACCGACCCTGGAAAATCGCCTGTTGAAAAAAAGCGTGACGGCGGATGGGGAGGACACCGAATGAGGTATTCCGCCGCTGAGAAGCTTGAAATCATCCGGCTGGTTGAGCAGTCGACTTTGCCGGTGCGGCGGACGTTGGACAAGATCGGCATTCCGCGCGCCACCTTTTACCGCTGGTACGATCTGTACCAGAGCGGTGGGCCGGAGGCACTTGACGATCGAGCTCCCAGGCCCGATCGCGTCTGGAACCGGATTCCAGACGATATTCGTGAGCGGATCGTTCAGTTGGCATTGGACGAACCCGAACTGTCGCCTCGGGAATTGGCCGTGCGCTTTACCGACAGCGAAGGCTATTTTGTCTCAGAGGCATCGGTCTATCGGCTGCTCAAGGCCCGCGATCTGACCGCCAGCCCAGCCTTCATCGTGATGAAGGCCGCAGACGAGTTCACGGACAAGACGATAGCACCCAACCAGCTCTGGCAGACCGACTTCACTTATCTCAAGGTCATCGGCTGGGGGTGGTTTTATCTGTCGACGGTCCTCGACGACTTCTCGCGTTATATCGTCGCCTGGAAACTGTGCACCACCATGAAGGCCGCTGACGTCACCGCCACGCTCGAATTGGCACTTCAGGCATCAGGGCTCGACAAGGCCCGTGTCGTGCATCGCCCGAGGCTGCTGTCGGACAATGGCTCGTCCTACATCGCGGACGACCTGGCAAAATGGATGAAGCGCCACGACATGGCCCATGTTCGCGGCGCTCCCTATCATCCGATGACCCAAGGCAAGATCGAGCGCTGGCACCAGACGCTCAAGAACCGCATCCTGCTGGAAAACTATTACCTGCCCGGCGATCTGGAAGCGCAGATCGAAGCCTTCGTCGCCGACTACAATCACCGCCGCTATCATGAAAGCCTCGGCAACTTAACCCCGGCCGACGTCTACTTCGGGCGCGGCCGAACAATCCTGTTGCAGAGAGAAAGGATCAAGCGAAAGACCATCGCCATTCGTCGCTTGCAGCACCAGAAACAAGCCGCCTAAAATCATCAACCAGATGAGCCAGAGCCTCCCTTAATCGGACGCCCTCACTGTCTCGAAAACTCTGACGACGGACATCGCCGAGCTGACGCAGCGTCTGCTGTTTTCGGCGCGCCGAGCTAACGGTACCAGTCCAATGACGGCCCGTTACGACGGGGCCTTCCGCCGAGCGTTCTAATTTGCGGCGGCGAGTTCATCGAAGAGGGACTTCCGCTGAGCCCATTCCACTGTATGCCGAGGCCGATGTGGAGCGGCTCGGTCAATTTGTTGGCACCTTGAGTGTGACAAGTCTAAGGCTGCAATGCTAGCCTGCAGGCTCCACCAAGAGCCGATGAATCCCAGCCTAAACGATGAGGTCGAAGACTGCGCCGTTCCCAAATCCAGCATTCGCGACATGTATCGGCCGCGTTGGCTGGGCGTACTTGCTCAAATGCCCGCCCTCTTGCTCCAATGTCGATTGGGCATTCCTATATCCAAGGTCAGCGTCCATTTCACAGGATCTTTAAAGAGGTAATATTTTCCTCGGCGAGAGCTGGAGGAGACCCTAGCAAAGCTCTTAAAAAAAAGTAAAGTACTCAACGTTCCTGAGTACCGCGGAGCTCCGACGCATGCGCGAGCCGATCGATACCGTCCCGACGGACGGGAGACTAGTCATTCTCGAGGACGATGCCAATGCAGCTTTTAAAGTTGCGCGTTGGTCAGCTGAAGCGGGCTGTTGGGTCGGAGAAGAAGGCGAGCCCAGCAGGATCATGCCGAAATATTGGCACCCGCTTTCGCCCTGGCATCCGTTATCGCAGGAGAATTATCAACCGGCCACTGTGAGGCGCGGCTTTGGCCATTTCTCATTCTTTCCGCGCAGGGTCACACGGGATGGATCTCGGGCACCCAAGGACGAAGCTGCCTCACCAGGATTCGTTGCGGTCGCGACCTCTTTAGCAAACGTTGGTGCGCAGGCTGCTCGGCACGAAGCAGGACGCGGGTCTGATGCGCGCTGGCGACTTGGTGTTTCGTCACTATTTTCAACCCTCTTCGGGGCAGCGCGCGACGCCTCGCTTTTTCGCGGCAAGCCTGCGGCCAATCTAGAGCGTTCTGCGCATCAGATTGGGGTGGTTAGAAAAAATGTTGTTGGCACGCAGCGGCGGCTTACTGTTTCGGTAATAACCGCTATTCTTGTCGGGGCAGTGCTTATCGGCGTGATGTTTCGCTTCGAACTTGCAACCTATTCGATGCACTATGCGAAACAGTTTGGCGCAGTCAGTAGCAACGTGATCGAGCGCATCTCTAAACTTTATGGTTTATCATCAACTCGGCAGTCGCAAATCCCCCAAGCTTCGCCGCGTGGCCAAGAAACGGTTCACCGTTCGCTCGAATCCAGTCTTGACGGCACGAATGAGCATTTGCGGGTTATGGAGAATGTGGAAGAAAAGGCGGCGCCACGGGAAACATTTAACGAGAACCGGCAGGCGAATGATTTGGGAAACATGATCTCGGCCCTGCAACACTCTCTGCAGCAGGAGCGCGCCAGGGCCGAGGCGTTAGCCCGCGACCTAGCCGCGGCACGCCGCGAATTGGAGGCGAGCGCCGCGGAGTCAAGCAATACGGTTGCTGAGGCTGCACGGGCCAAACAGTCGGCGGAGAGCGCTACAGCCGAACTGCGACAGTTATTGCAGCAGGAACGCGCCCGGGCCGAGGCGTTAGCCCGCGAATTGGCCACAGCACGCCGTGAGATTGACGCAAGCGTGGTGCAACCGAACATGCAAAGTCGCGCCGAGGAACAAATCCCTTCTGCCCCAAAATTGCTTTCAATACCCGCGACACCGGCTCCACGTCCGGCTTTAACATCGGCGGCCCCGTCTTCTCATCCGCCTTCGATAATTCCGACACCGGTCCCGCGCCCGGCCTTGACTTCGGCGGCTACGCCTTCTCAGCCGGCAATTCGGCGACGATCTCGTTCAGTGCCGCGGCAGTCCGTTAAGTCAAAACCGCGATCTAGTAGTCGATCGGATCTAACGTTTGGCACCCGTAAACGGCTTTTTCAGCAGCCCACTAAGCGGCTTCCGTGATGTTCTCCGCACGCCTAGCCAAACCTCTGCCAAATCGAATCCGATCGGAGGCACACGATCGCGGGCCCGAAGTTGTTATAGTCGAACACTCGGGCAAACGTCCATGCGCACGATCGACCGCCGAGTATTGTCTGTCTGTACCCGGCGTGGCGGGCGTGGAACTCCGCCACCTCGGCCTCGACCGTCCGCGTAAGCACCGCGCACGCTCGACAAAGTACTGGCCAGGCAATTTGAAAAAGCCTGTCTGGATGAGCAAGGTAGAAAGCGCTAGTCTCGGGTGCGACGTACGACTTATTCGGTATAAAGGTCAATACCCCGAAGTACGCCGCCTATGCTATAACGGCTTCATCAACTTTCGCACATAGCTAAAATCCATGAAGCTCTTCGATATAGGCCCTCAGTACTAGAAGCATCCGTGTCGCTCTTCGCTGCCTTGCTTCTGCACAAAATTACAGTTGCTCGGCCGGCAATGCGAGCGCCGAATCTTGCCCTAGAATAGCAGTCTGTCCAGACCACTGAGTGAGGCCGGTCAGCTCATGAAAGCTTCCCGATTGATTGTCGCCCTGGTCACAATTGCGGCACTTGGCTGTCTTGCGGAACGGGCCGCGCGTACGTTTGGCTCCGGCATGGTCAATGGCATTCAACGCTTTACCTCAGATGACGCTATCCCCTTGCTCATGACGCGCTCTAATCAATGGAACCTGTTTCAATTCTATTATTGGGGACAAGACCGCTTCGGAGCATGGCCATTTCTTTTTGCACGGTTTTTTCCAGCCGCCAACGAGGTAACTCAAACAGAGCTGCAACTATGGCAAAGCGTTTGGGTTGTTGCGGGGGCAGTTGCGATTGGGATGCTGTTCGATCGATATAGATTGCTGCCAATGAGTCTATATATCAGCGTCATTTGCCTTTTCCCCTTTTTGGCGGCGCACTTATTGAATCTTGCGCAATGGGCTCCATGGCAGGTTTCGGCCTTACTTTTGGCGTGGTGGGGGATACGACACTATTTGAAGGCGACCGACCCACCACTGAGCCCGTCGATCCGTCTCGCATCTCTGATGATTGTGTTTGTATTGTCGTTGTTAGCTGTATGGTCCTCCCCCCTTTGCGGCCCACTAATTTCGGGCCTCGCCGTAATCGAGGCTATTGCTTCAACCAACACCAGTCCCAGGGCACGCGTCCGACATGCGATTCGTCGAGCGGGCGAGCTTGCGTTGCCGGTGGGCGTCGCCATACTAACAGAGGCGGCAATTCGATATGCCTACCATAGGTATTATCAATTTAATACCCCCATTGAAGCAGACCTGCCTAACGCCTGGAACAATATACAGGTCGTCATGTCCAAGGTACTGTTTTTCAAATACTCATTCAACACACCGCTGCTTTGGCCATTACTTACCATTATTTTTTTATCGGGCGGTATATACTCAGCTTATTGTCTTGTCCGCCTGCTGATTTGCAATAAAAAATATGAACCATGGGTCGTCCAAGGATGGTCGCTTATCTTCGGAACATGGTTTATTGCAACAGCACCGTTGCCTTTGTTTGTATCTGCAAGTTGGGTACGTAAAAACCAATTTGCAGACTGGTATTTTGTTATGACCTGGCTTTTCATCGGATTTGGAGCTTTCTTTACTTTGACATTTATCTGTCTCTGGCTTGCGCGCTCAGATCGGGCACGCCAATTGATCTATATTACTGGTACTGGAGTCAGCATTGGCTCAACGGTGGCGACTTTGCCACCGGCAAGCTTTGCTCCGGAGTTTGTAGACCTGCGCTCTACAGCCGAAAGATTGTCCAAAAGGATGCCATCGGTCCCAATACTCGGCTCTTATTGGAACACGTATGTATTTGCGGCTCTCCAACCGGCAGGGCGTACTTTATTGCCAATACCATTTGAAGGAGAGTTGAACCGAACGCCATGGTTAACAGATTACATAAAGGCAGCTGGAAATGTTATCGTCGCATTCTGGGATTCGAATTCTGCTGGAGGCTGGGGTTCGAATGCTGTTGGAGGTCCACAGCCAGGAAGCCGATGGATGCTCCAGCACGATCAGGTGCTCCGACTAATCGAGCCTAGATGGGATGCAGGGGCAGGAAGAGTTTTTTCTCTGTATAGAAATGTTGCGGCGGAAGAGAGAACGTACGATGTGGAAGGAGAATTAAAATTCACGAACATATGCGCGCCAGGATCGTCCCTGGCTATCAAATTCGTGCCAGTTGAAAAAGCATCAATTGTCTTGGCGTTGAACAACGGACCTGTATCTTTTATAGTTGAACCGATCAGTGGGGACAACGAGCCTCAAGTCCTTGCTCGGCTACAGATGAGTCAGGGTGCTGCGGGCCGAATCTACTATGCTGATTTCGATGGCAAGGGACGTCGTATAGGCGGTATGCGAATCACAATGTCGGGGCCTTCAGCAACTCCAACTGAGATGAAATGCTTTGCAACAAAGCTTGTTGTGGTCGATAATGGCACGCGATAAATCGCTGGCGAAAAATGACGTGGTCAGGATCACGCGCCGCAGCGCGAAAAGCTATGAAAAACCCTGCTAGGGAGACAAAGGCCGAGCAATAAAAATTGTACCCAGTTCTGTTATCGGGAAATTGTGTTTTTCGAGGGAAAGGCCATTCCTCAATAAGAGTTCTCGGAAATACATCTCCGTGAACCCGAGCTCTAACCAGCCAAACTTGCGAATAGCCCAAAGACTTTGGCCATCAAGTCGTAAGCCCCAAGGCATGGGGAATGCGTCGGTAATTGGTTCTGAAGCGAACATCACTTGGCCGCCAGGAGCGAGATGAGTCCTAGAATGTCGGATTAAGGATTGATGATTGCTACAGTGGTGGAAGCTCTCATAAAAAAGGATGGCATCGAAGCTGTCCTCTAGATTCTCGATTTCACCAAAATCCCCGCAGATCATTCGTGGTGGTGTCAACAAACCTGAACATCGAGCTTCAACGATCTTAAGAAACCGCTGCTCAATGTCGATTGCAGTGACTTGATAACCCATTTGTGCCAACGCTAGTGTTGTATTACCCCATCCTGGACCGAATTCTAATATTTTCGCACCGGACTTTAGTCGGAGCGTTCGTATTATCAGCGCTACCATCATCAATTGGTCCGAGACGGTATTGAAGCTCTGGGTATAATATGGAAATGGACATGTTGAGTGTGTATTAAAATCAATCCATTCGCTAGCCTCGTTGTTTACATTATACTTTTTACCAGATATTTTCTCATAAAGGCTAAATTGATAGTCAATATATTCTTTAGAAAAAGGGTCTTGAGGCAAGTCATCGAGAGCAGGGCGAAATTCAAACGTTTTGAACACCTCACGCATCGCATCATCAGAGACGCGAAAAGCAATATCGACCTCATTTAATGCGTTATCAATATCGTTAATAGTCGAAAGCCGTCTGACTTTGGAGATATGGTCTTGCTCTTCATCTTGTATCGATGCTTCGACGGAAGCCTCCTGATGGCTGAGTACCGACTCCAGCCATGAATCACGTACGATCCTAGCGTCAAAGCGGCGGAGAAAGTAATCGTTGATAAAAGCCACATACTTCGACGACGACGTCATGATATGTTCCTAGTCTAGGGTCGGATAGCAGAGATGATCGGAGGTCCGTAGAAATGCTTCGACATAGCCTATTTAGAGGGATGTCATTCAGAGGTCGCAGACGCGGGCCGGCGGCCACGGTCGGCGCTTGCATTGACGAAATAACCTCGAGCGCACTATGAATTGCGCCGACGCCACATCAAGATAGCACGGATCTGCCAGTCCTTCATCGGCAACAGGCTGTTACTCCCTAATGTGGATCCACACCCCGCTACAGAACAGAAATTCCTCACACAAACGGCTAGAGGGCCCGCGGGCAGCAACGAACGCTGTAATATCATGTGTGTTTCATCAGGCCGTCAATAAATTCGCCCCGAACCATCCCGTATAATCGCCGGGATACCACAGGCCACGACGACGTCTCCGCCCAGGCTCGCTGGCCATCGGCAAATCGCAATAGTTCATCTCTATCAGAAAGCAATCTGGAGATTCCGGCCGCGAGTTCTGCCGGACTGATACCTGGGAGGCGGTGAGTAATTGGGCCAACGTCGGCAAAAATTGGCAGGGGTGTGCACGCTACCGGCGTGAGAGATGAAAGCCCCAAACGAATTGCGGCGCTAGCAGATTCTTGGGTATTCTGGTAAGGGTAAACAATAATGTCAGCATGTGCGAGTTGCACAATAATGTCATTATCACTGAGATAATCTGTCGTCAATGTAACATGCTGCTGTAAATTGTGCGCGGAAATCGCGGCTTTACATGCGCTGTACTCTGTTTCGGATTCCGGCACCGGGTAGAGCGCATTCAACATCAGGAGATGACTATTCGGATGCTCGGCACGGATGGCGGCGAACGCCTCAATCAATTGACGAAGCCCTTTGTGAGGCAGCAGATAACCAAAAGTGGCAATGACGTAGCGCGTTGCCAGAGGGCTTAATCGATTGCCGCGATATGGTGGAGGTGCACCAAAGGGAAAAAGGGCGACGTTCTGCTCGAGACCCATTTTCTTAAGCCGATTAAGATCATGAACAGAATGCACCAATAATCTGCGAGCACGCGACAATGCTTGTCGCGCTGTAGATAAACTGATAGAAATATCGGGCTTTTCAACATCCGCCGTAGAATGAAGCAGCACATAGACAGGGATATCTTGATCCGTTAGTTGGTTAATTAACCCCTCAAGCGCTGTTAGGTTGAAAAATCCGAAATTGAATTGAATGACTACCGCATCAACTTTCGCGGCTTTGATGGCATCGTAAAGCTCGTCGAGCGGATCGCTCCAACCTTGCTCCCAACACCGTGCTACAGATGGATGGTCCGGCTCAAGAACGGTCGCGCCGCGATTAGCAAATACCATTAGACAGTCAGGGGGGATTTCGCACGATAAAGCCTGCGAATACGCGGCAATCCCGCATCGGCTATTCCACGTAGATACCCAACCGATCTTCGGCAATCTTATGGCCTGGGCGTCCAGCGCTCTTAGCTGTTCAACAGCCTTTCGTAGGCGCGAGGCTACATTGTCCCAAGTGAAGTTTGACGAAACTAGCTTACGTCCGCGCTCTGCTCGGCGGGCCCGTTCCTCCGGAGTAGCCGCGCGCGCCGCTCGCAAACAAAGAACTAACGAATCTAGGCGCGGCTCTACCCACACCGAGTTCGGTACGGAAAGATGAGTCTTGGCGTAGGCAAACTCGTAATCACACAGCCACGCATTCTCGTCGCTGCAAAAATCCATTTGTCCGCCGTAAGAAGTTGCAATGACAGGCTTGCCGATGACCAACGCTTCAGCTAAGGGCAAACCGAACCCTTCTCCACGGCTGGGACACACCATTACGTCAGCTGCCCGGATTAACTCGTAGGTTTGCTGGTCACTCAAGGTTCTGTTGATGACGACAACAGGCGCGTGATCGGGGTAGTGTTGATCGAGGGCTATAACATCATTCTCGATGTTATGATGCTGATTCGGAGCCGCCTTGATAACTAGAATAACATTGTCATCGCGCGCAAACGCTTCGCCCCAAGCTGAGAGCAGGACGTCAACACCCTTGCGCGGGAGACATGAGGAAATGTGGAGAAAGCAAAATCTGCCGCCAAGTCCGAGTTCTTGGGCAAAAGGTATTGAGGTCGCGAAAGACTTATTATTCTGATGCAATATTTGATCGATGCCATCGCCAACAACGCGGATCGGAACATGGACACCGTTGTCGCGAAGAACTTTAGCTACGAAGCGACTTGTAGTCCCAATAAGGTTTAGTCTCGCGTTAAATGCATTAACATATTCAGCCGGAAAACCGCTCTCCTCCCAAGCGTAACATGCTAAGCCGCGAAGTTCACCTCGCAGGTCGGACACAATCGGAGGGTAAAGGTTTCGTAGGCCGACGCAAGGGCTAATATCATCTTGACTTGCACGCCAAATGGCAGCGATTTCAGGATGATCAATCAAAAAATCCTTGTCCGGTTCAAATGGTCCCGGCCCATCACGCGAGGCCAGGGCGATAGATACACCTTGGTGTGCTAGAGCTTTGGCAAGTTCGCGATTTACAATCGCAAGACTGTACGAACTATCAAATGGACCCTCGATCCGCCAACCAGAAACATAGTTTAAAGAATCTGGTTCAACGTCCTTTGGGCGGACTTCGGGAAGCTTGAGGCCGAGCTCGCATAGAAAAGTCTGAAGGCTCGTAATGAGAGCTTTCCGCTCGAAGCGTTGTAGCTCTCGGCGCTGGGCGTGAACAACTTGTGTACGCAGCCAGGGCTCTTGTAATATCAAGTGCGCGGATGCGGCGACGTATTCGCTATCCCTTGTTTTTAATAGTAGCCCGCCTGTTCCCAAAGTACTTGGAATAGCGCCTGCAGCGAATGCGGCTACGGGTATATCAAACGCCATCGCCTCTACCAGCGGCATCCCGAAACCTTCATGTTGGGAAAGCGAAATATAAAGGTCGGCAATTCGGTAAAGCGCATATACGTCCTCGTCTGCCAGCGTTTCAAATACTAAAACATTGTCTTCAAGCCTAAGGTTTCTTATTTCAGCATTGACTTGCTCGAAATAGGAGGGCGAGGCGACGCCTCCAGCAACAATCAAACGCACAGGCTCTCGGGATAGCTCGCGCAAAACGTTCATCATCCGCACTAGTTCGAGCTGGCCTTTGTGTTCAGACCATCTACCTATGAATAACAAGGTTATGGCACTGCCAAGCTCTCTTGTCAGCAAGCTACTCCAAGAATGATTCCGGATCTTGTTAATATCAACCAATAGCGGTATCGTTCTAATTGAAGAAAAACCGGCGCTTTCGAGCTCTGCGGCGTTGAACGGCGAATCGGCGATTGCTGCGTTGAAGGCGTTCGTTCGCCCCCATGATCGTATTTGCTCACGTCCTCGCTCTGCATAGCGTTGCACGATGCTGCCGGAGGGCAGCAGATATGAGGGTGTGATGTTGTGGTATACTAAAACTTTGCTTGCAGGAATTTGATCAATCCACTTGTGTTGATCGTGGCCCATGGAATAATGGATAAAAACCACGTCATCTGGTTTAGGTCTTAATTGTGTAAAGTGTCGCACACGCCCACGAAGCCGAATATCAACGTCGACGCAATAAATCTCTGACCGATAGCCAATTTGCCGGAGGACGCGCTGTATAAAGAACATCGCGTTGGTAATGCCGTCACCATATGCGGAACCTGCATGGAATTGATGAACAGCAATTCTCTTCATTACAGGCGCTGCTGAATTATATTAATGGCGGCGTGCCAATATGGCAAAATCACGCGGTCCAAACAATAGCTGATTGAGGTGATCGAAATCCCACCCCTTGGTTTTCAGGCGCTCTTCAGCCGGAGCGGGATGCAAACGTAGAATCTCGGTTTCGCAAAACCCGCGGTGTTCCACAATAGATCGAAGTGGATCGGGAGCGATTGGATTACGGTGGGTCGGATCAAAATAAAAAGTCGTTGCTCCAACCCGCATATTTTCTGGGTTTGGCGTTTCAAGGATCAGGATGCCACCCGACTGGAGAACTCGAAGTGCCTCATCAATGAAGTTGATCAAAACACTGAACGGAAGATGCTCTATAATGTGAAAGGCTGTTACGGCACTCCGACTCTGATCGGCGAGGCTTCGGAGGTGCTCAATCAGATCAGCATTTCGCGCATCGAGTCCCAAGGAGACCGTGCGTGCAACCATCATACAATTCACATCAATACCATACGCAGAAAGACCATTCTCCTTCATAAGCTCAAGCCATTCGCCGCGGCCACAACCAATGTCAACGATGGGTGCCTCAGGCCGCCCTGCCCCTGCGAGCTTCATGCGATCAAGGTAAACAGCGAGACGTTGCTTAATGTCCGCCCGTGTCCCGCGGTATTGTTCCTCGAAGGCTTCGTACAGCGAATCTAGGCGACGATCATGGATATAGGTCATTTCTTCGGCGATTGGACCGCCGCTATCCTTTGCGAAGGGCTCTGATAAGCGCGATAGGCGAAGCTGTTGAAACATGATCTCCCGTCGGATACTTTGGAACTGCTCCCGTGCCTCGCGGAATTTCGCGTCAAATACTTCGCTAAGTTCTTTCACGGCGGCCCCAAGCCCATCGATGCGCGCGTCCATTCCATCGATGTGCGTGTCCATTCCATCGATGCGCGCGTCCATTCCATCGATGCGCGCGTCCATTCCATCGATGCGCGCGTCCATTCCATCGATGCGTGCGTCCATTCCATCGATGCGTGCGTCCATCCGCTGCAGGTTTAGCTCAATGAAGCCTTGAAACTTGACAATGTTTTCATGAATTTCGATGAGATGCGCACGTATTTCTTTAACGTTGTACTCGCTATCGAACGCTGCGCGAGCTATCCTGCGAATTCGCAGAACCCAAGCTGCCCACGCGGCGATAGCACCAACAATGGGAACACGTTTGATCTTTTCCGTGATCCCCATTTCGGGACTCCGAGGCTGCCGCACCGCCGAGGCAGAGCAATTAGCGATTGCCGTGCTTGCTGCGGGTGCCGGCGCGGCTAGAGGTGGTGGGCCATCTCCAGACCCAGCGCGCCGCAGCGTCTCTAACTCGATCGCGATGCGTGCTTCCAAAATGTTCTGATCGATGGAAGAGTTGTTCGGATAAATCACGTCCAACGCAACGGGCCCCCGTTGGAACATTTCCGCGCATCAAAGCCAGACATACCCGTACACCGTTGTCAATTGACAATTTGGCTTGCGCAGTACCTTGAATCAAGGCCGAGACCTGAACGCCGCTCACGGGAGCCGCGCACGCCCGCAGCGAGGCACGACGAGATATCCGAACCACCCCACTGCTTCGGGATGAGCTCTTGAGCGAGGATTACCCTCTCTGCACAATCTATCTTTCTCGAAATGCAGTACGTAGTCTATTGCGTAATGGCTCTATTAAATACTCTAAAGCCGTCCTTTCTACCGTGGGCATCAATATTTCGGCGTTCATGCCCGGTGTGAGCTTGCCACGGTAATGCTCGGGAATATTCTTGTCTGGGACATCGATTATTGCCAGGTAATAAGGTTGCTTGTTTGTCTCGTTTACTAACCGATCTTGAGAAATGCTTTTCACCGTCCCCGCGATCATGGGAAGCGTTCTATCGTGGAAAGCTGGAAATCGCACTTCCGCCACATTACCGGGCTGAATTGCTTCAATATCGAGCGTTGAAATTTGTGCTTGAATAACCAGCTTGTCTTGATCAGGCGCAATCTCAAGAAGCGTATCTCCTTGACGGGCGACTGCGCCGATTGTATACACTTTCAGGTTTTGGACCCGGCCTGTAACTGGCGCAAAGATCTCCAGGCGACGCAAGGTATCTTGTGCCACCACAAATTTGTTGCGCAGATCACGAAGTTTCTCTCGCGTATCAACTAACTCACGGGTTGCGTCTTCGACGAATTTTTGCCTAATCTGCTGTATTTGCAACTCAGTCTCACCGATACTCTTTTCAGCCTTCGCGCGTTCGGCAATAGCCCGACCGATCTCGCCGGTGAGGCGCGCGCGCTCTCGTTCTAATGCTAGCCATCGCGATTTTGAGACAAGATTTTTTTCATAGAGTGCCTTTACATCTTTTAGTTCATCGGAAATAAATTTGACTTGTTCTTCGTTGGCTGTTTGTTGTCGGTTGAGCCCATCGATTTCCTGACGCAGCTGATCCGCACGAGACTTTAAAATCGATATTTGATTCTCTAGGGAAGCTCGCCTTTCGTTGAATTGAACACGCTGATCTTCCATTGCCTTCAAAGCAACGGCGTCAGGGGAAGCGGTTAACTCGTCCGGAAATTCAATGTCTGCGCTCCCGTTAAGCTCGGCCGTGAGCCGGCTATCTCGAGCCACCCCAGCGTCGAGCTGATTGCGTAATATTTCAACATTGGCTCTTGGCGCCGTGCCATCCAGCCGCAAAAGTACCTGACCGGCTTCGACATGATCCCCTTCATGAACAAGTATGTTCTTAACAATGCCGCCTTCAAGATGTTGAATAGCTTTTGTATTTCCCTGATTTGTTACGAGTCCGGTCGATACCACAGCCCCTCCGAGCGGTGCGACTGCTGCCCAGATCCCTAAAACGCCAAAACAAAAAATAATAATCCCATAACCAATCATGGCATAGTAACGTGGATTATCGCTCGCCAGCTTGGGGTTATTCATAATTAGTTCACCAAACTAGAGTTCAGGTTCGCCCGGTTGCCGCAGGCTGTGCATCCAATGCTTGTGGCTGCGGTTGCGACGGCACGACCTTGGGGCCGCCAAAAATTCGAGCCAAAACCTCGTCACGCTCACCACAGAGGCGCACGGCTCCCTGCTCCAGAAGCAGGACTTTGTCGGCTAGTGTCAGCATGTTGGTCTTGTGGGTAACGAAAATAACAGTTGAGCCGTGTTGCTTTAAATAACGGATCGCTCCAACCAGCGCGGTCTCGCCCGGTGAATCAAGGTTTGCGTTCGGTTCGTCAAGAACCACGATTCTAGGCCTCCCAAACAATGCTCGGGCGAGGCCAATACGCTGGCGTTGCCCGCCGGAAAGCGCTTGGCCACCTGCACCAATTTGCGTGTCATAACCATTCGGCATCTGTTGTATCATTTCGTGTACGCCGGCAAGTTCGGCGGCACGAATAACTTCGGCATGATCCGCTTCCATAAAACGTGCAATATTTTGTGCGACTGTGCCGTCAAATAGCTCAACGTCCTGAGGAAGATAGCCAATATGTTGGCCGAGATCCTCGGAGTGCCAATGATGAACTTCAAATCCATCGAAACGAATTGTACCCGCCAGAGCGGGCCACACGCCCAATAGCACTCGAATGAGAGTCGACTTGCCGGCGGCGCTTGGTCCAATGACGGCGAGTGTTTGGCCCCTTTCGATTTGTACGGAAACTCCGCGCAAAATCGGCATTTTCTCGCCCGGCGCAGCGGCGACAATCTGCTCCACCGTAATATTCCCCTTTGGAGAAGGAAGCGGCATACGCGCGAAATCTTGTGGGATGGCTCGGAAAAGTTCTTGCAGGCGGCTCCAGGCCCCCCGTGCATTCTGGAAAACTTTCCATTGGGCAACAGCTAATTCGATCGGGGCAAGTGCGCGTCCGATGATAATCGATGCAGCTACGATGCCGCCTGCAGACAATTCCCCTTCGAGACACAAATACCCACCAATACCCAGGATGAAAACCTGGACAATCAGGCGAAACGACTTCAATCCAGCTGTGATCGCGCCACTGCGGTCACTCGCTGTGGCCTGCCAGGAAATTTGCTCGTCGCGACGCTCCGCCCAACGGTCCTTAAGACCCGGGGCCATCCCCATCGCACGCATCACCTCTGCATTACGCAGCGTCGCGGAAACGTCTGCATGCGCGGAAATTGATGCTTGAGTGGCGCGCAGCAGCGTGGTTTTCGTCATATATTCATTTACCACCGTAACAATGAGGGTGATGATCGCCGATGCAATCGCCAGCCAGCCAAAAATTGGGTGCAACAGGAACGAAGCCGCGATAAAGAGCGGCACCCAGGGCAAATCGAAGAATGCGATGACCGCCGAGCCAGTGATAAATTCCCGCACGGTATCGGCATCGCGAAATGGTTGCGCCTCTACTGAAGCACCCTTTCGCCTGAGCGTGGCCTCAAAGGCGGTGTCAAATAAAGAAGCCCGAAGAGAATTTTCGAACCGCGCGCCGCCCCTCACCAGCACGCGCGACCGTAACCCTTCCAGGCTTCCATAAATAATATATAAAAATACTGCAATTATTGTTAGAAATAATAGCGTCATTAAATTGCGGCTGCCGAGCACCCGATCATAGACCTGGAGCATGTAAAGTGGGCTGACTAATGCCAGGCTATTGATAAACAGGCTAAATATTCCTGCAGGCAGCAACGCAGATCGGGCCGCAGAGATCGCGTGGTTAAGCGGCGTTAGGGGGCGTTGGAATGCCATATTGCTTCCACCTGTGGGACCTTTGTTTGTGAACTAGCAGGATCGTCGGTTTGCTAACTGCCAACACCGTGAATGCTGTTAGCACAGCGCGGTATTCTCACGCAACATGTTGTGGGTCGTGCAAAGCAGCCGGCAATCCCACCAAGCTCAGCGTACTTCCATCAGCGAAATCAAATGTCACGCTTGTCAATTCATCAGAAGAGCAATTCATTGCATCAGCGTCATAGACGATAATACCTTGATCAGTATTGGTTACTAACCAATGCGACGTATTATCCAGAAAGTACCGCAGGGCGTTGATAACATCCACTGTAGTATGCGTGGTTTCGTTGGCCGTTGCTTCACTGGCGGGCGGAAGCGGTGACGATATTTCGGATGACAAGGAGTGGAGTGATGATGTGTCAAGAGTCTGACGCGAAAGAACAGCATCCGCAAGAACCACGGGGGGGGCTTCGAGTTGATGGCCCATCAATAAGTCAAACAACATATTTTCGGGAGGTCGGACGTCAACTGCTCTATGCACGGCGTCATGAAGGACGCCGGCCAGTACCTTTGGAACGTCGTCAGGAAGGGAGCCCTGAACGGCTCCTATGAGGGTCGCTGAGAGCTGGCTTAGGCCCGAAAACGCATGCGTCTCGATCCCCCCGCTCGCATCGGAATAGCCGATCTTCGCAACCTGAACATCGGGCAGCAGGCTATTCTCGACGCCAGGCGCGCCGAATGTGATGATGAGCATTGGCGAGATATTTGAAGTTCCGACAGGGTCATCAGACCCTGTGTGTGCGCGGGTGTTGAGAGAAACTGAGCAATCTGTGAGAATCGCAATCAAAGGTAGCGCTTTCTGCACTGCAGGATTGTAAGCTGCATCTTCAGGAATGTAAGCTACATCTTTCAGCGCGCTACTGACTTCAAGTCCGCTTTTCCAAAACTCAGGGTTGATTGGCAGCTCAACATTTGGTCCCGTGGAGACCGAATTTGTTTCAAGAGCCTCTGAGGTTTTAGCCAAGAAGTCTAAATGATCAGAATCAGATAATAAGTTCTCTGCAGTTGTCAATTTATCATGATGGATGGCCAGGGCGACTGCAGAAAGTATAATAGCGCTTTGCGCAGCATCTAATACAATAGTTTTACTGTGACCTTCTGTTACGGCTTCGGGCCTAATTGCTGTCGAACCGCCGCGCGTGTCACAAAGCTTTTGATTGTCAGTTAATGCGCGCGCCTCCGCGCTTTTAAAGAATGCGGTTGCGACAATAGCGACCAACAGGGCTGCCGGATGCAAATAGATATTGGACCCACGCAAGCGAGTTCCTTTGGCCGTAGTTATCAGCGGATGATGTGCTACTAAATCTCGAACAAGTGAGGAAATATCAGACCCAGACGCTGCTTTGTTGTACCAAGGGCCGGCTAGTACATAGATGCCCCTGATCCTGGCAATATGCACAATGACGTCACCCTCGTCCGCTCTACAGAAAGCGAACCAAGGGTCACCTTCGTCGGAAATGCCTTGCTCTGTATCGATCCTTAGACCAGATTGCACGAGTATGGCCTCAACGCGATAAAATTCACCCAATTCGCGCGCCGACCACGTCGCGGTGTCTCGGAAATCCCGCCTTAGTGCTACGACATTGGTGCTCATAATTTCCTTGGGACCCCGCCAAGTTGCGCTTGATCTTCAACCTAAGCGATGTCTAATGCTCAAACAATATCTCATAGGTTACAGGGTCATAGAAACGCAAAATATTCTGAACGAACTCTTTTGGCTGGATGTTAAGTGCCCTTGCCCAATCGTGGTAGCGGTCCGGTGGAATTCGACCTCGTCCGGTTTCGAGCTGAGAAATAAAGGTATAATACTCCGCCCCGACAAGTTGCGCGAGTTGTCGTTGCGATAGACCGGCGTTCTCCCGGCATCGCCTCAACCAGCGACCCCCGTCGCGGCGCAATTCCTGGACCGCGGTAGTTGCAAGTCGCTGGTGGTTTCCATACATTGGCAATAAATTTAGCGAATATCGCGCTAATTTCAAGTTCACTGTACGACGATCACCAATATTTCATAATTCGCACCTAAGTTATTTAGCACCTTCAAGCAGTTAGACGAACTTGGGGATCAAGAGTTCTGTTATGACCCTGCCGCAGTGGAAAGATCAGCGCTACGTCGATGACACCGATGTCCATTACGGCCCCGCGACGCTGCCACAAGCCCCCCTTCCGTTCTCGATTTGGGTTCGGCGAAAGTATCGCTGGTGGCCCGGCTCCGAGCGAAATGCACCGTTGGTAGATAGAATGATTTTAGTCCTACTGCTCGCGCCTGGAGTTGTTTGGGTAACCGTTTCGTTCGGCTGGATTCCGGCGATATTTGTTGCGGCTGAAGCTCTAATTATGTGCGAAATCGCCTATCGGTTTGCGACGGGAACTCTGCTTGGCGACTAAACGGAAGGCAATAGCGGCGTTACTGCATGCCCCAAATATTCGCGGCGCTTCCTCAACTCTACCGCTTGGTCGCGCAGAGGTGCGCGACTAGGTTGTTCAATAAGTCGTCGTTTTGACCTCACCGCACTTTTCCCGCCGAAGTCCGAGGAAGGGAGGCGTGCGTCTCCGTGGTCGCCTATGATGATAGGGGCGCTGAGTCGCTAATGAATGGAAGGGCGGCAGTCGGACCTCTGCAGAGCGACCCGCGATCAATCCGCACGCCTCCGACGCCGATATACAGCCACACGCCTACATGGCGACATCGCCACGGCATTCATAGCGATGAAGCGTTGCCTTTGCCCTTTGCCCAACCCGCGTCATTCGTCCGCACCGATTGCACCGCATCAGCCCGGTAAGCAGCGCGCGACCGCCGCGCGCCGATTTGCGCGCAATTCTTCTTCATATGCGCGCTCTCAAGCTTCTGATTGTCCTCGTACTCCCGCCAGCTGATGTAGCCAGGATGATTCCCACTATCCCAGGCTCGGCCCACAGGGAGAAAGCTCAACTTGTCGGCGATCAACTTCTCTTATCGTTGCACTGATTTAGCTGCCGCCTCGAACTCCGTGGCCGATGCAGCGGCCCCTACCACCGCTCGGTAGCCGACCTGAGATTCAAATCGTTGGAAGTTAGCTGAGTGGAGACCAACCACCACCGCGCCGCCATCACGTAGCAGCAAGAGAGGGCCACCAGATTCACCGGGGGCATTATCGCACTTATGAGTGATAACACGCGGCTCGAAGGGGTTGATCGCCGCTGTGCATCCCCTATGCACCGAGAGCACGTATGGGCGGTCGGCAGCATAACCTGCGAGCGCCAACTCGCCACTGTTCACGGCCGCTAGCAGCCCGGCGCTATCTACTGCCTGAACTGGGATTGGCTTAACCCCGAGTGCGTCACGTAACGTCAGGATAGCCCAATCACGTTTGATCATCTTGGGATCGAAGAAGTCATAGCGAGGGCGATCTTCTAGTTTGTACTTGAACTGCGGCGATGTGAGAAAACTCTCGGCCAGCGAATGACCAAGGAATTTGTCGCGTATTTGGCCGACGACGAAGTGTATTGAACTCGGCTTCACCCAGTTGTTGATGCGCGTGTTGAAGAGGCAGTGGGCGGCGGTGAGCACATGGCGGGGCCCAATCAGGGTACCTGTGCAATGCCCCCGATATGTTCCTGCGACAACATTAATGCGGCCGATCGCGGACCACGGCCATTTATCTGACGAAACTCGGACACGGCGATCCTTGGCGCTAAGAATGCCGGTCGGACGGTCGGTGGGAGGCGCAGGTTGTGCAAAGGCGGCATGGTGCTCAGACACAAAGGCCAAAATTGCCGTGACTAATATAAGTGCGCTTGAGACGAAAAGCGGACCGAGCATTTCGCATTTTACCGAGTATCATCGGCAGACCGAGAAGGATGGCATGGGGGCGGACCCGTGGCAAGAGCGATGACTTTGGCGCAATAAATAGCGACCAGACGACGGGACTGAAGATCAGTGATGGCAGAACCAAAGATTGTTCCCATACTGCTCGCCGGTGGCTCCGGCACTAGGCTGTGGCCGGTGTCGCGAGACGCCATGCCGAAGCAGTTCCTGCCGCTTGTCGGTGAGCGCTCGACCTTCCAACAGGCACTCACCCGGGTCTCCGACCCCGACCTGTTCGCGCCCCCGATCGTGCTGACGGCCCATAAATTCCGGTTTTTCGCCCGCGCCCAGGCCGAGGAGCTCGGGATTGACGCCACCATCGTGCTCGAACCGCAACGACGCGATTCCGGCCCGGCGATCGCCGCCGGCGCCGCATTTGCGCGGCATGCAGACCCGGAAGCGTTGGTGCTGGTGCTCGCCGCCGATCATGTGATCCAAGATGCCGCCCTGTTCCGCACCGCCTGCCGCGCTGGGCGTGAGGCGACAGCCAAGGGTTACCTCGTTACCTTCGGCATTCCTCCGACCGCACCGAAAACATCCTACGGCTATATCAAGGTCGGTCGGCCACTTGGCCCCGACAGCTGCTATGCGGTCGAAACCTTTGTCGAGAAACCGGATGCGGAAACGGCGGCGCGATATGTCGCTGCCGGTTATCTATGGAATTCCGGCAACTTCCTGTTTCGGGCCGACACGCTACTTGTCGAACTCGCCAGCTGGGCACCGGCGATGGCGCAGGCGGCAGCGACTGCGGTCACGCGCGCTAAGGTGGATCTGGGCTTTGTCCGGCTTGACTTCGAGGCGTTCGCGCAAGCGCCGCAGCAATCGATCGACTATGCGCTAATGGAAAAGACTACGCGCGCTGCGGTGGTCGAAAGCCGGTTCCGCTGGTCGGATATCGGCAACTGGGATGCGGTGTTCACCGCCGCGGCGGCGGACGACGCCGGCAATGCGCTGTTCGGACCCGTCGCAACGTTCGACGTCAAAGATTGTCTGATCCGCGCCGAGAGGCATCTGACCGTTGCGCTTGGCGTGCGCGATCTGTTGATCGTGACGACGCCGGACGCGGTTCTCGTGCTGCCGCGGACACGGGCCGAAGAGGTTAAGAGCGTCGTCGCGACTCTCAAGGCGCAGGGACACAGTGAAGCCACGGAACACCGGCACAGCTGGCGCCCTTGGGGCCATGCCGACCGGGTCGATCTTGGCGACCGCTTTCAGGTCAAGCGTCTGGTGGTGTCGCCCGGGGCGCAGCTGTCGCTGCAGCGCCATTTCCATCGCGCTGAGCACTGGGTCGTGGTCCGCGGCACCGCCGAAGTGACCATTGGGGACGCTAGGCACATCGTGCACGAGAATGAGTCGATATTCATTCCGATCGGCACCGTACACCGGCTTGCCAATCCCGGGCGTATTCCGCTAGAAGTGATCGAGGTGCAGACGGGCAGCTATCTCGGTGAGGACGACATCGTGCGTCTCGAAGACAAATACCAACGATCCTGACCGGGCTCAGGTCGCAGCACGACCGTAATCAAGCCGCTCGCGCAAGCCCAGGGGGCGTCGCGTTACAGTCGTTAATATGGCCGCGACTGGCGCTCTCTGGCAGCACTGGAACTGCCCGGCGCAGGCGATTATTGTTGTCGCGCGCGGGCGACCTCGTGGCGAAGAGCGGCGCGTCGGCTGCAAGCGTCGCCGGGCAGCCTCATTTGTGTCCTGCCGATTTGAGGCACCCGCGCGCCGGTTCCTTCGGGCGTCGTGGTTTCCATTACGCGACTAAGCGCTCGTAGCTTCGCTCGGCCTGGGTTGCGACCAGCATCTCCTGGTCGCGCAGCGCCTTGACATTATAGGCGTACGCCGGCCCCCGCCGGCTTCCCTTCTGTTGGGGATGTCCGGCCTGCAGCTCCATCGCGCGCGTCTTGTTGGCGACCAGCGCCGGGCGTGCCCAGTGGTAATCCTCGCCCCTGGTCAATGAATGCCAGCAGAGCACGGTGAGCTTGCGGGCTACGGCCACAGCGGCGATCTGATGGCCGCGCCTGGCGCGAATGCGCACGAAGAAGGCGTGCAGAGGTCCGGGCGCTTTGGCCGCCGCACACGCCGCTTCCACCAGCATGGCGCGCGCGTGACTGCGACCGACCTTGCTGATGCGCCCGTGATGGGCAGCGCCCAGTCCCGACTGCCATACCCGCGGATTCAACCCGAAATAGCTCACCAGCTTCTGCGGACTCTTGAAGCGGCTGATGTCGCCGATCGCCGCGATGATCCCGGCTGCGACCGTGAGATTAACGCCGGTGATCGTGATCAACCTTCTGACCGCGGGATCGTCGATCGCGGCCTGCGCGATCTCGCGGTCGAGAACGGTCAGGTCCTCCGCCAGCCTATCCAGTTCCCGCGCGTGCCGGTCCACGGCTGCACGCTCGTCGTCCGGCAACGGCTGACGAGCCAACCACACCCTGCCGCGTGCGCCGAACAGATCCGCATGCGGGCACTTCGGGATCAGATGCGCATGCAGAATCGAATGCACCTCATTCTTGATTCGTGTGCGATGCCGCACGACCTGGTAGCGTCGCGCCGCCAGCCGGCGCTTGCTTTCGGTGGCAGCGTCGGGCGTCCAAATCTGCGGCAAATAACCGGCTGCCTGCAGACTGGCGAGCGTCCCCGCATCGATCTTGTCGGTCTTGCTGTGCGCTTGCGCGATCGCTTTCACCTGCAAAGGATTGGCGATGATCACCCGCGCCACAAAGGGGGTCAGCACGCGCGAAAACCGCCATGCTGTTGCCGGTCGCCTCGAGCACCACCTCATCGGTCGACCGCAGTTTCTTGCCCAACCCTTCGAGCGCAGTTCGGGTCATATCGACCCGGCCGACATGCCGAAGGACGCCATCTTCCCAAATCACCACTTGCCGAAGGTCCGGTGAACATCAATGCCAATCACGCGTCGCATGCGCGTCTCCCTTTGGTTGCCCATGACGGGAGCGGCGGGCGACACAACAACTACGGATCCGCGCTCACAGCGCAACCGGGCGAGTCGCAGAGGCGGCCAGCTACAAACACGAGCTCACAGCTCATCGTCCGCGTCGGCCTGCCCGCACCTTCGTGCTCCCGGCGCCTCTGTCCCGGATGGTCGCACCATACGCCGCAATCAATCTGATCGCAGCAGGGACAAAAGGCGCCGCCATCTTCATACCGGTTACGAACGCGATCGAACGGTTGCACGAAGAGTTCAAACGACGGATCAAAACGCAGGCCGTGCTGCCCTCCGTTGAAACTGCCGCCATGCTATTCTGGGCGTTGCTCGCTTCAGGACAGATTAACATGCGAAAGATCGACGGCTGGCGGACACTCGCCACCGCGCCTATCGCTCAGCCCGTTGACCTCGCTGCTTGACAGGACACCTTCAAGTGCCCGGTGATCGCATCACCGGATTCCAACCACATCGCGACGGCACCAAAGACGCTGTGGACGGCTGACATAGTCGAGCGAATATGATTCCTATTCGTGTGAGAAAAGGCGGAGGGAATCATGCGCGGATCGGATGAGCGTGGACGGTCCTCGATCACGTCTCGCGCTACATCGTCGTCTGGAAGCCGTGCATCAACATAAAAGCTGACGCAACCACCATGCTCGAACCGACCCTTCAGGCATCAGGGCTCGACAAGGCACGCATCATTTATCGACTAACGCAACGGACACCGTGAGGTTCAGAATGACCTATTGGTTAGATGTAGAAGACTTTTTCCGTTACGCAGCCGACGGCAACAAAAGACCAAGCGGGATCCAACGAGTTTGCTTTGAGGTGTGGGCAGCGCTCGCCCAGCGCGTTGAAGTCCGATTTTGCCGTCATTCATCCAAGGCGTATGAGCTCGTAGAGGTAAGCTGGGCTGAAATCGAGGCCGTATTCGAGGCGCTGTGCGCCGGGTCTGGAAGCGCATTGGAGGTGCAGTCGAAAGATTCAGCAGCCCGCGCCTTCGCTGTGCCTAAAACAATACGACGTTGCCTTGACCGCTTGCCGCAAGAAGCGCGCTCTTACCTCGGGACAGCGACGCGCGCCCAGGTCACGGCCCTATCGGCGGCAACATGCTTCGTACCAGCGCTTTGGCGCGGTCTTAGACGCCGAACAACTGTTCAGCAATGTCACCGAACGACTGTTCCGCAATGCCCACATGCCACCTTGCAACCGGGGGATGTGCTTCTCGCGCTCGGCGCGCCATGGACGCGGAGCGACTACGGCACGATGCTCTCTTCTCTTAAGCTCCGTTATAAAATGAAGTTCGGCATTTTACTCTACGACTTGATTCCAATCGTTCGTCCTGAATTTTGTCATCCCAGCCTGATCGAGATTTTCACAACCTGGTGCCGAAGCACTTTGCCGCATTGCGATGTAATAATGACTATCTCGCATGCCACGGCCGTCGATGTCCGCCGTGTTGGTGGCTCGATCGGAATAAGGCCAAACGTGTCTATTTTGCCGATCCCAATTGGCACCGGCTTTGCGGTGACGAAGGCTGATGCGTTGACAGCCCCGCTGCCCTCCGCTGTAGTTGCACAGAGCCGCTACGCACTTTTCGTCTCAACGATCGAGCCCCGAAAAAACCATGTGCTCGCATTCCGGATTTGGCGGCGCCTGCTGGAGCAGATGCCGCGTGACCAAGTGCCGATCCTAGTTTTTGCCGGCCGACTTGGTTGGATGTCTGAAAATTTAATCCAGCAGATCGCGAACACACGATGGCTCGACGGTCACCTTATCCATGTCCGAGAGACGTGCGATGCCGTTCTACAGGCGCTTTATCGAGGCTCGGCGTTCACCCTGTTTCCGTCCCTCTACGAGGGGTGGGGTTTGCCAGTGAGCGAGAGCCTCGGTTTCGGTCGGCCATGCCTCGCGTCAACCAGAACGTCAATTCCAGAGGCAGGGGGTAATTTGTGTGCCTATTTCGACCCCGAGGACGGTCCCGCAGCTTATGCGCTTGTGCACAGAATTATTACCGACCGAGCATTGCTCGGCGAGATGGAGGCTCGCATCGCGCAAGTTTATCGCCCGACGCCTTGGTCTGTAACAGCGGCGACTATTCTTGAAGTCGCGCAAGAGGCTCTCCTTCACGTGCCCCCTAAATCGGCGTAGTCTCGGCGTGTTGCGGCATTCCGGCATTCTTTCAGTTGCAACCTTACTGTTTGTTAAGGAACCTTCTGTCATTGGGCGTCGAAGTCAACGTCTTACTTACTTGTCCTGTGCAGGGATCATGCTTCTGTTCGTGATCCGCGCGCGGCGGTCACATCATGCGATCCGAGGACGAGAAGTGCCGATCTCTGAAGCGGCGTCACGGATGTGCGCGTCGAGGTACCCAGCGGCGTACTTCTCATCGCCGTCCCTGCGCGGACGACACCAGTACTGAGGGTGGCCTTCGTGGTTCAGCCGATCATGCCTCCTTGGTGGCGGCGTAGCGGAAATCGGTCTCTGAAACCCACATCCGGTGCAGCACCACGGCGAGCTTGCGCGCCAACGCCACCTTGCCGCGCTTGGCGCCGCGCCGCTGTGCCACCCGAACAGCCCAGGATTTTAGTGCTGACCACTTAGCCACGCGCGTCATGATCACATGTGCCGCTTCGAACAGCGCGGCTCGCGCTGCCGGATCACCGGCCCGGCTGATCCCGCCCATACGGTCGGTTTCGCCTGATTGATATCGCCTTGGCGTCAGACCAAAGAATGCTCCGATCGATCGGGATGAGGTGAACCGGCGTGGATCGTCGACGGCGCAGCGGAACGTAAGAGCGACAATTGCTCCGACGCCGGGCGCGGTCATCAACCGTTTGCAGATCGGATCGGTCCTGGCGGTCTCGCGCACCTGTTTATCAAGTACCGCGAGTTGCTCATGCAGGGCCGCTCGCGCCAGCAGCAGCGGCTCGAAAATGCCGGTCAGTCCGAGATGTCCTTCGATCAGCCCCCTGATCGCACATCCCACCCACCGCGCGTCTTTAGTG
>NZ_JBHGXH010000339.1:0-1088 GCF_041936445.1 Candidatus Darwinibacter acetoxidans
CCGGCGACCGGGCATGTGGCCAATCGGATTGAAAGAGATTTTAGCGGCTTCGAAACATTTAAAAAGCAATTTACCGCGTCCGCGGCGGCGGTGGAAGGTTCCGGTTGGGCGCTGCTCTGCCTGCTTCCCGGCTTCAACAAACTGGAGATACTTACGGCCGAGAAACATCAGAATTTGACCCAGTGGGGGGCGGTGCCGCTTCTGGTCCTCGATCTCTGGGAGCATGCTTACTACCTGCAGTACCAGAACAGGCGGGCGGACTTTATCGAAGCCTGGTGGAACCTGGTGAACTGGGAAGATGTAAACCGGCGTCTTTCATGCTGTAAGGGAGATGGCGATCATAGCTCCTGCTGTAGCTGTTAGTTAACCGGTAAATTAAAAGAGTTATTCTTGATGGAGCCGGTTGTTTTGCAGGAGGGCATCTACTGGGTTGGGGCTCTAGACTTAGGATATGCAATATTTCCGCGGACCGGTTTACAGTACTTACCGTGGTACAACCTATAACAGTTACCTGATTGTTGATGAGAAGATCACCCTAGTAGATACGGTCTACGCGACCTTTGCCGGGGAAATGCTGGAGCGAATCATGAAAGTCATCGACCCGGCACAGATTGGGAGTGGCTCCCCAAACCAATCGTGGTTTACGATAGCATGTGGGGGAGCACTGCTACGATGGCCCATTCGATTGTCGAGGGAGATAGCGCAGGGGGGATAGAACCGGGAACCCCTTTTGAAGAGCTTCCCGATGACTGGGCCTGTCCAGATTGCGGCGTCGGCAAAGAAGAATTCACCAGGTTGGAATAGTTGCGTGCGGCAAAGGAGTAGCGTAACTTTGAAACTGGGAGGCCGATGGGGGTATCCTGCAGGGTATCCCCTTAGATTAGGGGAAAACGGCGGCTAAGCCTGCTCTCGTAGCAGGTGGGCTACGCCGACCACCATCTTCAGCTCAAGGACAAAAGCAATTCCCGTCGCCGGCCGCTCCAGCTTGCCGGCCTTGATAATTGCGGCCAGTACTTTTTCGGATATTTCTGCTGGGACCACGGTAAAGATAATCTCTTTCTCCGGCTCTATGGGGATGCCCAGCAATT
>NZ_JBHGXH010000340.1:0-1002 GCF_041936445.1 Candidatus Darwinibacter acetoxidans
CTATATACATCCGCGGTTTGATGATTACCAGGATGTCAGGGTAATGGTTGTAGAATGTCTGCGCGGTAACTCCCCGGTTTTTGTAAAAGACGGTGCTGTTGAACGGTTTTATGTGCGTACCGGGGCGGCTACGATAGAACTGTTCGGCAGCCAAATGCAGGATTTTATTAGGCAGCGCTTTAGGAGTTGAAATAGCTTATGTTAAGTAGCTTTTCCGAAAACAGCCTGGTGGAACAGCCCTCCATTGAGCTGCTGGCCCGGCTGGGCTGGAAAACCTGCGATGCTTTCGGCGAGTTTGAAAGCGGCGCCAGCCCCCTGGGGCGAGAGACCAAGGGTGAAGTAGTGCTGGCGGCACGCCTGCGAGAGGCGCTGGCGAAGCTAAACCCAGGCGCTCCGGCGGAAGCCCTGGACCAGGCCATTGCGGAGCTGACCCGGGACCGCTCCCGGTTGAGCCTGGTAGCGGCGAATTGCGAGATTTACGAACTGATCAAAAAGGGCGTGCGCGTCCGGATAACGGATCCCCATGAAGGAGAGCGGGTGGAGCTGCTGCGGGTGTTCGACTGGGATAATCCCTTAAACAACGACTTCCTGCTCTGCTCGCAGTTCTGGGTCACCGGCGAGATGTACACCCGCCGGGCGGACCTGGTCGGCTTCGTCAACGGCCTGCCCCTTCTCTTTATCGAGCTTAAGGCTGTCCACCGGAGGCTGGAGACCGCCTTTACCGGCAACCTCACTGACTACAAGGATACTATCCCCCACCTGTTCTGGTATAACGCGCTGATCATTCTATCCAACGGCAGCCAGAGCCGGATGGGCAGCGTCACGGCAGGCTGGGAGCATTTTGCCGAGTGGAAGAAGGTAAGCAGCGAAGCCGAAGAGGGGCGCATCTCTCTGGAGACGATGCTCAGGGGCACCTGCGAGCCCGCGCGCTTCCTCGACCTGGTGGAGAACTTTACCCTGTTCATGGATGTGCCCGGCGGGCAGATTAAAATAGTGGCCAAG
>NZ_JBHGXH010000341.1:0-15549 GCF_041936445.1 Candidatus Darwinibacter acetoxidans
CATCCTGGCTGCGGCGTTGTAAGCGTGCTGGAAGCGGATCATGTTGGCCATCTCTTCATCAAGGCTTACGCCTGAGATGGACTCCTTGAGATTTTGGAGATGGTTCTCCAAAACGACCTGGTTCTCGGTCATGCGGATGGCCTCTTGGGTTTTGACACCGATTCTGGAAATGAAGCTATTGAAGGCATCGCCCAGGAACACCGTTGAAGCATCTGGTTCATCGAGCGGCCCAAGACGTAGACTGGCAAGTTTGCGTGCAATATCACCGTTACCAGGGACGCCCGGCAGACTGCTAGCCTTGATCAGACGCGGATCCGCGACTATATCCGGATTCACCCGAATGTTGTGAGCCGCATATGAATCATCTGGGTGGTCGATGACAAAGAAATTAATCTCATCAGGCGGAGCATCGGTTTCGTACAAATTATAACCCTGGCGATGAACCCGATTGAACTCACGGACAAATTGGGCAGTCCACTCATCAAGCTCCTGAATGATGCCCGTGACACCTTGAGACTCGAGTTCTTGGCTGCCGTTCAGGAGATCTCTTAGGGCCAGCATCCCACCGATTTCCCCCGACTCAATGACCACAGAGGCCCCTGTATCCCGCCAGATAATCTCCCGCTTGTTGTAATTGCCGTAAGCATCGTAGACTTCTCTTGTACTCAGGGCATAGGCCGTGCCCCGGTGGACTAAGCTCGCCCCGCCAATGGTCACACTCACCATATTGCCATAGTCCTGAACAACTTCGATATCCACCAACTTCGACAGCTCTTCCAGGAGGGCGTCCCTCTCATCCAGCAGATCATTGGGCATACTGCCGGTGGCGCTGACCTTACCAATCTGCACGTTGAGGGCAGCCAGCCTCTCGGCCAAGACATTGACCTCTCCCACCTTGATGGGGATGTTGTCGTTCAGGTTTTCGCTCAGCCTCTGCAGGTGCTCCCTTGTGGCATGGATGGACTCCACTAAGACCTGGGCCCTCTGCACCACCACTTCCCGCACGGCCAGCAGCTCAGGGTCCCTGCTTAGGTCCTGGAGGGAATCCCACAGCTGATCCAGGGCGTAGTGTATGCTGTTTTCACTGGGCTCGTTAAAGAACAGCTCCACCTGCCTGAGGCCTTCTTCTAAGGTGGCCCAGTAATTCCGGCTTTGGAGCTGCTGGCGCAGGCGCATGTCCACGAAAGCGTCCCGCATCCGCACGATCTGGCTGATCTCCACGCCTGTGCCCACCTGGCCGTTGGAGGGCGTGTAGCCCATCACGGGCGTGGGAAACGGCCTGGTAGCCGAATGCAGCGCCACCTGGCGCGAATAATGCGGGTTGTTGGCATTGGCCACATTGTGCCCAGTTATATCCAACGATGTCTGCTGCGCCTGCAAAGCCCGGAGCGCAATGTATATGCCGCTAAAAGTTGTCCTCATGGCCTACACCTTCCGGTCAAAAAATGATCGGCCCGGCGCACCGCCCTTAGGCCTGGAATAGGTGGGGGCCGCCTCGTCGCCCGTGAGCAGATTCAGGGAAAACTGCACATAGCTTAGGGCCTGGGCCAAGAGCTGCTGGTTGAGGTCGTTCAGCGCCTGGAGTTCTCGCAAGTTCTCCGCCAGCTGAAACAGCAGCGGTTCCGCCACGGCCCTCTGTTCCTCGCCCAGGGTGAGCAGCCACTGTTCCAGCCCTTTGCCCATGGCCATAACATCGAAAAGCTCTGCTCTGCGGCGATCTACCTCTTCCAGCTGCACCAGAACCCTCTGCTCTTCCTCGGCGATGCGGGCCACCTCTGGGGCGCTGCCAATCTGCTCCTGTTTGGTCTTACCCAAGGCGATCAGTTCTGCCAACAGCGCGTTTTCCTCTGCGAGCACCGCTATGAACTCTTCCCAGACTGTCATCTTGCTCAGCGTCCCTTCTGGGCCCTAATGATCGCCTCTGCCACCTGTTTCGGAGAGACCTTGTAGGTGCCGCTGTCCACGGCCACCTTGATCTCTTCTGCCCGGGGGCGAATATCAGGCGCCGACTGGAGCTTCTGCAGGAGGGCCTGCATCTCCCGGCTCTCCTGGGACAAGGTCACCTCGTCGCTGTAGGCTGTGCTGCCAGCCTTTTTCTCCAGGCGTTTAGCCTGTTTGTATTCTGCATAGATCCGCGCCACGCGCTGGATGGCCGGTTTGTTGGAAATAATCATGGTGAAAACCCCTTTCTCCCCTCTCTACATTTGTCGGCAAATTCCCCAGAAAGCTTTAGTCAGCGCCGGCGCTTTATTTGATCCAGATAACGGACTCGAGAATCATCAACAAGCCGCTTGGTCCCCGGCTGGGTCTCCTTTGGGGCAGTCTGGGCCAGTTCGGCGCGGCACTTGCGGCAGATGCGCCCCGTTGTGATGGGAGCGCCGCAGATCTCGCAGGTTAGGCTGACATCTTTGGGAATGATGCTCAGTCTCCCTTCCCGGATAAACTGATAAATAGTATCCACTTCCGTCTCGGTAGCTTGAGCCACTTCCGCCACCGACGCTCCGGGGTGCTTCTGCAGATACTCCTTGACCGCTTCATAGCTTTCCTGCACCTTGCCGTAGCAGTCCTCGCACAGGGTTCGCGCGGGGTGGGCAAACAGCTTACCGCACAGCTCACAGTTTTTCAGCATCTCCACCACTCCCAACTAGTTCGGTACGGGCGGCAAACAGGCCAACCGGCTTGCCCCCGTACTGCTCAACCAACCGGGCCAGGGCGTAAAACGTCTGGCCGGAGGTAATCACATCGTCAACGATCAGGCAGTACTTGCCCTGGAGCCTAACTCCGGGCAGCACGGCAAAAGCCCGGCGGAGGTTGCGCTTCCTTGCCTGCAGGCTCAAGCCGCTCTGCGGCCTGGTCTCCCTGGTTCTCACCACGTGGCTGCAGATGGGACGCTTCCACACCCCCCTTATACTATCGGCAAGGAGGGCTGCTTGGTTGAACCCCCGCTCCCGGAGGCGCCCCGGTGCCAGGGGAACAGGGATGAGCAGGTCGATCTTGGCCAACTCCGGTTCCTCCCGGCAGGCCAAACCCAGGAGCACGCCCAGGGTAAGGGCGAGCTCCGTGCGGCCCTGGAACTTCATGCTGTGGATCAGATCCCGGCCGAAGCCCAGGTAAGGAAAGAGGGAAAAGTATGGGTAGCCCCCAAGCACCCGTTTTTCCCAGCGGATGCCCAGAGCGTCCAGGCAGCTCTGACAGGCCCCCACATCAAGGGAGGGGCGCTCCCGGCAGAGCCCGCAGGGCACCTCCGGCGGGAACAGCAGCTCTTCTAGGGCCTGAACCCATTCACGCAGAAGCTTCACCGGTGAGCAGCCCCCTTCGCCGCGCCTCTTGGTTCAGCTCGCGAATCAGCCGCACAGCCTGGTGCATGGCAGGCGCCGCACGGGAAGCCACAAAGAGCACCGGTCCCGTTGGTTCCTGGGCCGTGCGGCCCACGCGGCCCGCCATCTGTACTAAGGCGCTCACAGAAAACAGCTCATGATCCGCGTAGAGCACCATCACCCCTATACCCGGGAAGTTCACACCACGCTCCAGCACAGAGGTGGTGACCAAGATATCCAGGTCCCCCCGGCGGAAATCCTCAATCACCTGAGCCCTGGTGGGCAGCTGCGCATGGCAAAGCCCCACCCTACGGGAAAGCGCCTCAGCCAAAGCCCCCTGCAGGGCGGTACAGGCCGCAATGGTGGGAGCAAAAACGAGCCACGGCCGCTCCTTCTCTCCTAAAGCATCCACAACCACAGCAGGCAGCCCTTTTGCCTGCAGCCCCGGCCACGGGGGCAGCCTGTCCACCACCAGCTCGGGTTCGGGCAGGGGAAAACCGTGGTGGCGGGCGGGAATGGTGATCACCCGCTCCGGCCTGGGCCCGGCGGGGGTGGCGGTCATCTCCACCAGCTGCCCCCCGGGGGCCAAAGCCCGCAGCAGCCCAAAGCGGAGCATTTCGCTGCCCTGGAAGGGGAAGGCATCCACCTCATCCAAAACCACAAGTCCAAAGCGCCGGTAAAAATGGAGCACCTGGTGGGTGGTGGCCACAACCAGCCTGCCCGGTGCGAACCAGGGCTGGCCGCCGTGGTGCGCTGCGATTTCCAGACCGGGAAAAGAGCTGCGCAGCCTTTGGACCATCTCCCGCACAATATCCAGTCGGGGAATGGCAAAGAGCACCTCATGCCCCTCTTCCAGGGCCCGTTGGATCAAGGCGAAGGCCACTTCCGTTTTCCCCGCTCCGCAAGCCGCCCAGACCAAGGCCTTTCCCTGGCGCCTTTCCCAGAAGTCCAAAAGCTCCCGGGAGGCCTGCCGCTGCGCGGTGGTAAGTTCCACGTTCAGTACCAGTTCCACCCGCTGTCTCTCCGGGGCTGAGTCCGAACCACCAACTGCCAGTAAGGTGCTGCAGGCCCTGTGTTCGCCTAAGGTGGAGCACTCTAGGCAGAGGAGGCACTCCAAGCTGCCGCAGTTGCGGCAGGGGAAGGGCTGGGCGTTGGCACTCCCGCAGCGGCTGCAGCGTTTCACCCCCCAGGCTTCATTCCGAAAGCCGGGCAGCTGCACGATTTCTCCCCGGAAAACTCCCAGATCCAAGGCGCGGCCAACCTGGCTGGGCCAGTACCCTTCGGCGCGGAGCAGGTGCAAGAGCCTGTGCTCCGGGATAATCCGGCCCGTGAGCACCTGTCTGATCCTGGCCAGAACCCTTTCGCTTTCTTCCAAGGGGGAACCTGCCAGCTGCAGGTGGGGCCGGTGGAAACCCCGGGCCAGCAGCGGCCAGAGCCTCGCCGCGGGCCCCCGCAGCCTGCGCTTCCAAATTGCCAATTGCTCGTAGGCTTGGGAACTGCTCAAAGGACTGGTCACCAGCGCTGCCCCGAGCCCCAGCTCCGCCAGGTGTTCAGGATGGCGCACCAAGCCGAGGCCGGACCCCCGGGGGGATTTGTAGACAAAAATCTGTAATTTTTGCATACATTCCTCCCCTACTCCCCGGGCGCTGAAGCTATTCGGCGCTGGCGGCGCCGATTCCTTCCATGAAGAAAGCGACACCTATTTGCATAAATGCCGCCTTCACTCTATTACTCCTTCTCCACCAGGTCCTGTTCGCGGGCGAGGAGCGCTACCCTGGTGCGGTCGTTATCCCCCAGCTTGCGGTAGATGTTGCTCACGTGGTTTTTCACCGTGTGCTCGCTGATAAACAAAGCGGAAGCGATCTCCCCGTTGGACATGCCTTGAGCCATCAGCGTGAGTACCTCGCGCTCCCGTGGGGTAAGGAGAGAAAGGTTTTTCTTCGCCATCGGACACCCTCCTACCCATTCCTCTCATTGAGTTTGTTCATTTTATTCGCCAGCGTGCGCCGATGTCCACAAAAGTGGGGAGATCATGAAAAAACAGTAGCCGGGGGTTGGGGTTGGGGGTGGCTACTGTTTTTCCGGATATCTTTTGATTTTAGTTTAGCATGAAGTAAGCCCCTGGAGAATTAGACAAAGGTCCCGATTTTTCTAGGACCATTGGGCAAAAATCCCCTTGCCCCGCCGTTTTTTGGTGTGGTATACTGAGGCAACTGCGGGGAAAGGAGGACCAAAGTGCTTACCCTACAAGACATCAAACAAGACCCTGTCTTCCAAACACTCATTGAACGCTCCGGCTCCTATCTGAAAACCCGGGGTTATACCGAACACGGGCTGCGCCACGTCACCTTTGTTGCGGAAAAGGCCGCCGCCATCCTGGACCAGCTCGGTTTCGACCAGCGCACGGTGGAACTCGCGGCCATCGCCGGCTACCTCCATGATGTGGGCAACCTGGTCAACCGCAAAGACCACGGGATCACCGGGGCGATCCTGGTTTACCAGGAGCTTAGGCGCATGGGCATGGATGTGGAGGAGATCTGCACAGTCACCTCCGCCATCGGCAACCACGAAGAGGCCAACGGACGGGCCGTGGGTCCCGTTTCCGCGGCGGTGATCCTCGCGGACAAAAGCGATGCCCACCGCACCCGGGCGAACCGCCTGGAAGATGACCGCCGGCCGGGCATCCACGACCGGGTCAACCTGGCCATCACCGACAGCAAACTCTATGTGGACAAGCAGGAAAGAACCATCACGCTGGAGATCTCCTTTGACCAGACCATCTGCCAGATCATGGACTTCTTCGAGATCTACCTGACCAGGATGGAAATGTGCAAAGAGGCCTCTTCGGTCCTGGGCTGCCGCTTCCGCCTGGTGATCAACGGCCTGGAATTCCTGGGCAACCTCAGCCTGCGTCACTCCTGAGTAAAGAGGCCCTGGCTCACCGCGAACACTGCGGCCTGGGTCCGGTCTTCCACGTTCAGCTTCCTAAGCAGGCTGGTGATGTGGTTCTTCACCGTTTTTTCACTGATATACAGCGCGGCGGCGATTTCCTTGTTGCTCATCCCTTCCACGATAAACCTCAGGATCTCCAGTTCTCGAGTGGTGAGGGCCAGATCGCTTATGGCTGCCGCGCTCTGCAGCTTCCCGAATTTGACCTCCAGCGCATGGTAGTGCTCCATCACCCGCTCCATGAGGTCCGTGGGGTAAACCGACTCCCCCGCCGCGACCTTCCTTATGGCCGCCACCACCTCCCGGGGTTCGGCATCTTTAAGCAGGTATCCCTTGGCGCCGCTGCGGATCATCTCCTTCACGTAGGTCTCATCATCATGGATGGTGAGCACCAGGATGGCGGCACCGGGCTGGCGCTCCCGCATCTCTTTGGCCACTTCGATACCGTTCATCCCCGGCATGTTGATATCCAAAAGCACCACATCCGGCTTGAGCTGCTGCGCTAAGCGCAGCCCCTCAGGCCCGTTGCTGGCCAGTCCCACCACTTCGATCTCCCCTTCCAGTTCCAGCAGGGTCTTCAACCCCTGCCGCAGTAGGGGATGGTCATCCACGATCAGTACTTTGATGCCGGTTTTCAACTCGTTTCTCCCCCTTCACCAGCGGCCAGCGGGATGGTTACAAGCACCCGCGCTCCCTTCCCCTCTTCTCCATGGAACTGCAGGGAGCCGCCGAGCACGTTGGCGCGGCTTTGCATGTTCAGAAGCCCAAAGTGCTTGCCCGATTTGAGCTTTTCCTGCACAGATGCGGCATCAAAACCGATGCCATCATCCTTCACGGCCACACTGATATGGTGGCGGGTGTACTCCAGGGTCACCTCCAGCTCACTGGCGCGGGCGTGCTTGAGGCAGTTGTTGACCGCCTCCTGCACAATGCGGAACACCGCCATTTCCAGCTGGGGTTCCAGGCGGCGCTCCCTCCCCAACAGGACAAAGCGGGTCTCGATCCCGCTCTGTTTGGCGAGGTTGTCCAGGTAGTTGTTGATGGTGAGCACCAGACCCAGATCATCCAGGGTCATGGGGTTGAGATCGTAGATGATCCGCCGCAGATCCGCCATGGCCCCCTGGGCGATCTTTTTCAAACCCTGGAATTTCTCCCGGGCTTCCGCCTCCCGCCCCGCTTCGTAGAGCCGCTCGCAGATCTCCAGCTGCACCACCAGGTGGGCCAGATTCTGCACAGGTCCGTCATGGAGGGCCCCGGCCATGCGCTTGCGTTCGATCTCCTGGCCCAGGAGCATCTCTTGGCCGGCCTGCTCCCGCATGTGCATGTGCTCCAACTGCTTGTTCACATCCAGGAGGCTGCCGGAAAGGTAGGTCATGGCCATGCCCACCTGGGAAACAAGCCGCTCTGCTTTGGCGGCGATCTCCCGCAGTTTGGCCAAGGTCTGCTGCAGATTATCGCGGCGGACCCGCAGCAGCCGCTCCCGTTCCCTGGCCGCGGCCAGGGCGGTGCGAATCTGCTCCGCCTCTTCGTAGATGCGCTGCTTCTCCGCTTCGCTGTACTGCTCGTAGTCCCGGTTGGACCTGAGCAGCTCCACACGGACCACCGCAAAGCGCCTGGTCAGCTCTTCCACTTCGACGATGGCCTGCTCCATTTCGGACTGCACGGTCTGCAGCACAACTTCCGTGCGGGTGCACTCCTCCTGAGCCGCTTCCGCCACCTCGAAGATCTGGGAGCGCCCTTCCTCCAAAGCCTGCCGCGTCCTCTGTAGAATTTCCTCCAGCATCTTTGTGGACAAGAGCTCCTTGGCCATGGCCATCCCCCTTGAGTACTTTGACTCTTATACAACACCCGTAAATATCTTTTCTATATCTGAGCGGAAATGCCTTCCACTATTGACAAGGGCACCGCGGTTAAGTTATACTGTGTTCAATTTATATATACAACCACTACTCTTATCCAGAGAGGCGGAGGGACTGGCCCAATGAAGCCCGGCAACCACTGCGCAGCCCGCGCAGCCGGTGCCAATTCCTGCTGAACCAGTGGTTCAGGAAGATGAGAGGAGAGGACAGCGATTTGGCAAGCTAGATGGATCGGACCTCTTCTTTCGAGAAGGGGTCTTTTTTGTAGGGAAAAGGAGGGGACGGCTTGATCCAGCTTAAGAACGTGGCCAAAACCTTTCGGGGGAAAAACGAAGTGCAGGCCCTAACGGGCATCAACCTGACCATTCCCCCGGGGCAGATCTACGGAATCATCGGCCAAAGCGGTGCGGGCAAATCCACCCTGCTGCACTGCATCAACCTTCTGGAAAGGCCAGATAGCGGAGAGGTCTGGGTGGGGGGCATCCCCATGACCAGCCTTGGCCCCCAGGAGCTGCGGGGAGCCCGGCGCAAAATGGGCATGGTTTTTCAGCATTTCAACCTGCTCAGCTCCCGCACTGTGTTCGGCAACATCGCCTTCCCCCTGGAACTGAACGGAACGCCCAAGAAAAAGGTGCGGGAAAGGGTCCATGAGCTGGCGGAGCTGGTGGGCCTCACCGATAAACTGCAGGCCTATCCCCACCAGCTCAGCGGCGGACAGAAACAGCGGGTGGGCATCGCCCGGGCCCTGGCCACCCAACCGCAGGTGCTGCTCTGTGATGAGCCCACTTCCGCCCTGGACCCGGAGACAACCGGCTCGGTCCTGCGTCTGCTCCAGGCCATCAACGAACGGCTGGGACTGACCATCGTCCTGGTCACCCATGAGCTCCCGGTCATCCAGGCCATCTGCCATGCGGTGGCGGTGCTCGACGGGGGCACCGTGCAGGAAGCAGGGCCCGTGGTGGAAGTGTTCACCCATCCCCAGTCGGAAGCGGCCCAGCGCCTGCTGCAGGGCTTCCTGACTGTCAGCTTTTCCCCGCCCCAGCTCAGCCCAGAGGGCAGCCTGATCCGGCTCACTTTCCTCCAGGAAAAGGCCAACCAGCCCATCATCTCCCGGATGGTCCGCCAACACGGGGTGGAAGTGAACATCCTCTTCGGACGCATAGACCAGATGCAGGGCTCGCCCTTCGGGATGCTCTTGGTGGAGCTGCGGGGCAGTCCCGAGGAAAAGGCTGCCGCCCTGAACTACCTACAGGTAAACGGCGTGGAAGTGGAGGTGTTGAGCTCATGAACCAAGCTGCCTTGAGCCTGCTGTGGCAGGCCACCCAGGAGACGCTGCTCATGGTGGGCGCTGCCACCGTTTTGGCGGTGTTGGGGGGTTTGCCCCTGGGTATCCTTCTGGCGGTAACCGGACCCGGCGGCATTTTGGAAAAGGGCTGGCTGAACCGCACCCTGGGCGCCGTGGTCAACCTGGGCCGTTCCGTACCTTTCATCATCCTCATGGTGGCCATTATTCCCTTCACCCGCCGGATTGTGGGCACCTCCATAGGGACCACGGCAGCCATTGTGCCCCTCACGGTGGCAGCCATCCCCTTTCTGGCCCGCTTGGTGGAAGGGGCTTTGAAGGAAGTGGACCCGGGGGTGATCGAGGCCGCGGAAAGCATGGGGACAGCTCTCCTGCAGATCATCTACAAGGTGCTCCTCCCGGAAGCTTTGCCCGCGTTGGTTCTGGCCATCACCGTCACCGCGGTGAACCTGGTGGGCTACTCGGCCATGGCCGGGGCCATTGGCGGAGGCGGTTTGGGGGATCTGGCCATTCGCTATGGCTACCAGCGCTTCCGCGGCGACATCATGCTGCAGACCATCGCCATCTTAGTCCTGCTGGTGCAGGGCATGCAGATGCTGGGCGATAGGATCGCCCAAAAACTCTACCACCGCGAGTAAGGAGGTTGTTCTAGGGTGAAAAGAAGACTTATCGCCGCAGTTGTTTCCCTGTTCCTACTGGCCGGTTCCCAGGCGGGCCTGGCCGCGACGCTGAAGGTTGGTGCTACACCGGTTCCCCATGGGGAGATTCTGGAAAGGGTCACAGCCCTTCTGGAGGAACGGGGCATCACCCTGGAGGTTGTGGAGTTCACCGACTACGTCCGTCCCAACCTGGCCCTACAGGATGGGGACCTGGACGCCAACTTCTTCCAGCACGTCCCCTATCTGGAATCCTTCAACCAGGATGCCGGAACCAGCTTGGTGGCCCTCGCGGGCATTCACATTGAACCGTTAGGCGTCTTTTCCGAGAAGGTGGCCTCCCTAGGCGAGCTGCCCGCCAGGGCCTCCATCGCCATCCCCAACGATGCCACCAATGGGGGCCGGGCACTCCTGCTCCTGCAGGAAGCGGGCCTGATTGCCGTGGATCCTGCAGCGGGCATCACACCCACCATTTTCGACATCACCGAGAACAAGCTGCAGCTGCGCTTTGTGGAACTGGAAGCGGCGCAGCTGGTGAGGAGCCTGCCCGATGTGCACGCCGCGGTGATCAACGGCAACTACGCCCTGCAGGCCGGCCTCAATCCCATTACCGACGCCATCTTCCTGGAGGGCGCTGAATCCCCCTATGTCAATGTGATCGCGGTCCGGGCCGGCGATGAGCAGCGGCCGGAGCTCCAGCAGCTGGTGGAGGCCCTGCTCAGTGACGAGATCCGCGCCTTCATTATGGAGAAATACGAGGGTGCGGTGGTACCGGTCTTTTAAGGCAAAAGGGTGCTTTCCTGCAGCTGGAAGGCACCCTTTTTCTACAGTTTGAGGGTCCCGCAGCGGGCCCCTTGTTTTAGGCCAGAATCCTCACGCCATAGGGCTCCAGCACCACTTCCGCCGGCTTACGCTTGGCGTCAGCGAGCAGATCCCGCAGCTGCCTGGGTTTTCGCCCGGGCCAGCTGATCTGCCTGAGGTCAACCCGCTGCTCCTCGGGGGAGTTGTTCAAAAGGACCAAGACCTGCTCCCGGCCCTGGAAGCGCACAAACCCGTACACGTTGGTGATGCTGTCCGCCCAGACGGTGCGGGTCCGTCCGGTGCGCAGCACAGGCTGCTCCCTGCGCAGGGCGATGAGCCGCTGGTACCAGCGGAAAAGTTCCCGATCCTGCTCCGCTTCATCCCAGAGCATGCCCCGCCGGCAGTCGGGGTCGGTCAGGCCGACCATGCCCACCTCGTCGCCGTAGTAGATCATGGGTGAGCCCTCATAGGTCAGCTGGAAAGCCGCGGCCAGGGCCAATTTGCGCACATCCCCGCCGCAGCTGGTGAGGAAGCGCTCCGTATCGTGGCTGTCCAGGAGGTTGAACATGGCCAGGTTCACGGCATGGGTATGGTTCACCTGCACCTTGGCCAAACGGCTGGCGAAGGAGCGGGCCCTGATGGTGCCCTTGGCAAAGAAGTCGAAGCAGGCGTGCTGCAGAGGGTAGTTCATCACCGCATCGAACTGATCGCCCCGCAGCCAGTCGCTGGCCTCGTGCCAGACTTCCCCCACGATGAGGGCATCGGGCTTGACGCCCTTCACCGCCCTGCGGAACTCCCGCCAAAACTCGTGGTCTATTTCATTCGCCACATCCAGCCGCCAACCATCGATGTCGAATTCTCTGATCCAGTAGACCGCCACATCCAGCAGGTACTGCCGCACATCGGCGTGCTGGGTCATGAGCTTGGGCATGGTGGCAATTTGGTGGGCGAAGGTCTCGTAATTAGGAGGGTCGGTCTGCACCGGGAAGCCCTCAATGTTGAACCAGTGGGCGTAGGGGGACTGCCTGCCTTTCTCGAGCACATCCTGGAAGGCAAAAAACTCGCTGCCGCAGTGGTTGAACACGGCATCCAGGACGATCTTGATCCCGTGGCTGTGGCAGAGGGCCACCAGTTCCCGCAGATCCTCCGCATCGCCGAAGTGGGGATCGATGGTGTAGTAGTCCGCCGTGTCGTACTTGTGGTTGCTGGGGGAGGCAAAGATGGGTGTTAAGTAGATCACCTCCACTCCCAGCTCCACCAGGTGGGGGAAGCGGTGGATAATGCCCCTGAGATCGCCCCCTTTGAAACTGGTGCGGGTAGGCGGCAGTTCCCACGGCTCCACATCCGGCGGGTCGTTTTCGGGATCGCCGTTGGCAAACCGCTCGGGGAAGATCTGGTAGACCACCGCCCCCTGGGCCCACTGGGGCGGCTCCCAGAGATCCCCTGGGGCGATGTAGGGGTAGTGGAACTGGGTGTTGGGCTGCAGATCCTCGAAAAAGCTCTTTTCCGTGTAAAACAGAGTCTGCCGGCCGTCATCCAGCACGAAAACATAGCCAAAGCGCTTGGTCGCCAGCTGTACATCAGCTTGGTAGTAGGAAAACAGCTCATCCTCAGCGGCAATGCTCATCTCTTCTGTAAGTGTAGGCGAACTGCCGTAGCGGTCCCAGTACAAAACGGCAACCCGCTTAAGATCTCCCCTGGCCGCCCGCAGTGTCAAGCGCAGCCTGTCCGGGCCCACAGGGTAGGCGTAACTTCCATGGGCCACATGATACACCGCTTCCCTCAGCATACTCTCACTCCTCTTTTCCGCAAACGTTAGCACACTTTGTCTATTCGCATTCTTCGGGAGTTTCCCTGCCACCAAAAGGCAGGACAATCCCGGCCCGCCAGTGCCACCCCCGCTGGCTGTCCAGCCCTGTGGCCAAAACCACCTGGGGTAGGGGCGTGAGGATCACACCCACATCGGCGCGCCAGGAGGCACTGGGTAGAAGGCCGAACACCCCTTCAGCGTAAATTGTGCACCAAGGAGTGAGCTGGTAACCGGCGGCCTGGCCCAGTTCTAAAAGGGTGAGCCCTCCCTTCCGCTGCAGGGCGCCCCGGGAGAGGAACAGCCACTTGTCCCGGGCCCAGGCCTGCTTAAAGCGCAGCCCCAGTTCACTGCCGGAGGATCGGGAGTGGAAATAGCCTTCCCAGGGCAGGTGCTTCAGCTCCACGCGCAGCTGGCCGGGTTCCAGGGCCAGCTGGAGTCTGGTGTTTCCGCCCGGTTTGAAGCTGGCCGTGAACCGCTGGGGCCGAAGTTCCAGCTGCAGAGCGCCATCCCGGCTGGCCAGCCACACCGTCCGCGCCCGCAGGGCGCCGCCCCAGGTCCAGTTTTGACCGCTGAAGCGCAGGCGTACATCCCCCAGCTCCACATGCAGCCGCCACCGGTCCTTGACGTAGGCTGCGGCAAGGGCAGGGCTCTGTCCTTCGGCCTGGGGCAGTTCCACGGAAAACCGCCAGCTGCCCGCGGTAAAGCTTCCGTGGTAGGCGGAAGTGGTGCGGCGCCACCGCCAGCTGCCCTCCGCCGCCTGATCCAGGAGGGTCAGGGAAGCACGGGCCTTTCCTGGCGAGCCCTCCACCGAGAGAGCTCCCCAGCGGAAAGTGAACCCCCGATCCCCTGCGTCCAACAGCCACTTGGCAGATCCCGCGGCCACCCGCCAGGAAAACCCCTCATCCCAAAGCAGGATGGGCACGAAAAAGCTGGAAAGCTCCGCTCCCTCCACCTCAACCGTGTGTACCAGGCTTTCCCCGAGGGGCAGGCCGGTCCAGATGGGCTGGGCAGGGTCTGCCAGGGGCAGGATGGCATTGAGCCTCCCGCTGGGGACCGTCACCGGCTGCCCTGCCTGGGCCAGGCGCCCTTGGGGCAGAAGCAGCGCCCCTCCTTCCCCCTGTACGGCGATCCTTTCCACACCTCCGTAGTCGAACCAGCCGCGCCGCACCTCCAGGTCCAAAACGGCCTGGAGTCCCTGCCAGCTGGCCTCCACGCTGGCTGTCCCTTCCTCCCAGGGCAGCAGGGCCTGCACGGTCCCTTGTAGCTCGTGGCTGCCGGGGGGCAAGGGCGGCAGGTTCAAGCTGAGGTTAGAGCCGCTGCCGCTGGCCTCCAGCTCTTCACCGGCCAAAGACCAGCGGGAACTGAGCCAAAGCTCCGGGCTGCCCGCAAGGACCAAGGTGCCCGGCGGTGCCGGCCCCTGGAGAAGGAGGCTCACCTCCACCCGCTCGCCCGCTTCTAGACTCAAAAACGGAGGCAGCCAGGCCAGTTGGGCTTCTGACTCTCCCAAGGGCCGGCCCAGGGCTTGGGTAGACTCATCGGGCACCTTAGGGAGCAGCTGCTGCCCCCGGTAGAAAAGCCGATCGTCCGCCGCCACCCGAAACCACTCCTGGGCTGGAAGGGGGATGAACTCGCCTTTCCGTTCCACTTCCGCTTCCCAGGTCCAAAGGGGTAGAACCCAGAAGGCCTCCGCGAGCTCTAGTCCCACAAGGCCCTGGGCACCCTCCAGGGACACTGCCAACTCCCAGGTGTGGGTTCCCGCGGGAAAGGGGAGCTGGCAGCGGAGCTCCAGCTCCAGCCGGCCCCGGTAGGGTCCGCTGCCTTCCAGGAGGGTCCCCTCCCGCAGCATCCCGCTTTCACCGGCGCTGAAGGTCAATCCCGGGGAAGCGCTCGCCAGAAGGCGCCAGGGTCCCGGGGCATCCAGCCACAGGTCCAGCGTCTGCTGGAAAACGGCCTCCTCCTGCCTGGGCCCGGCCTTTTGATGCAAACGGGGCGTTTCCGCCTGCAGGGGAGCTGCAAGCAAAAACACCCCTAAGAGCACGGAGAGGCATCTCATGGCCCTTCACCCAGCTGCAGCGGCCGGATCTCCACGTTCTCAACCCAGCCCGGCAGGCTCACCTCCAAACCCCGGCAGCGCCCGGGAAGCACCAGGCCGCTCTGGACCTGGCGGGTTTCCCCCAGCTGGCCTGCGGCATCGAAGAGGAGGAGTTCCCCCTCCCAGAGTCCATGGCTAAGTCCACTGTTTTCCAGCGTGAGGGTGAGGGCCTTTCCGCTGCGCTCCCAGGCGGCAACACCAACCCGGGGGCGCTGCTGCCCGGTGGAAAGCAGGAAGAGCACCGCCAGGCGGGTGGGTGGGCCAGACCGGACAGGCCTGACCAGGAGGGCGGCATAAAGCTGCTGGAAATCAGCCTGGAGGACACGCACCGCTACCTCCACGCTTTCCCCGGGCTGAACCACCAACCGGCTGGGTTCCACCGCCAGCAGCCCCTCGGCCCGCTTGACGCTGTCGGGATCCTCCAGGAGTACCACACTGCCTGCAGGGTCCTGGTCAAAGAGGGCCCAAGACAGTTCCAGCTCCAGGGGCTTTTGCCCTTCCTGGCGCAGGAGCACGGCGAAGCTCTGGCCGGCCTTGACCTGCTCGGCTTCGATGATCACTGGCGAGACCGAGAGCTTAGCCTGCAGGGGTACCCAGCTCACCAACAGCACAGCAGCTAAACCCCAAAAGAGCCTTCTCATAGTACGGGCACCAGGGTGAACTCAATCTGGAAGGTGTATGTATCGGGAGCGTCGCTGAAGCCGCCGGTAAAGCGCAGCGGCACCTGGACCAGGACGCCCGCGGCGCCAGTTTCGGGCTGTT
>NZ_JBHGXH010000342.1:0-1123 GCF_041936445.1 Candidatus Darwinibacter acetoxidans
GTTATTTCTATCACAATTCTGCCGCCTTTTTCCTTGTTCTCATAATGCCATAAAATCCCCTCCACCACACGAAGCGCCTCTGCAGCGCCCGTTACCCTGGTAGGCTTATTATGTGTCTCCATGCTTCTCTCTCCCCTTCACATAAACCCCTCAAACAACATTTTCGTCCTCCCGCACTTGCTGCACGTGGCATTAGGCTCGTTTGCCAAGCCTCACCCCTCGCTATATCGAATCATGTCGTCCGCCCTACCCCTCGGCAGGGACCTCAGTAGGTTTATGCCGCCCCGCGCCATCGCCAGAGTCATAGCATAGGCCTCCAAGCACCTGAAAAGCCTCCTGGCCTGTGGTCCGGATAGCATGTCAGGCAATTCCATCGCCTCAAGAACCTCGGGGCTTGTCCAGTCCATGGAATCCGCGTCAATCGGCTTACCCAGTGGAATGCCGTTCAAGATCCACTCTCTGGCCTGCGCTATCTGCTTCTGGGTATATCCTAGCTCCTGCAAGTATGCCGCGGTAGCCATCTGCGCCGGGGAATCATTCGGATAATGCGCCTGAGTCCCGCGCGATCTTCCCAACGATTCAATTACCGGGCTAGGTATTAGCCCTCGTTTTGTCCACGTCCTAGCACTCGCAGGCTTTAGCGCAAGGTCAGGATATACCTCTTTCGCCTTCTCAATAACTTCTTCCATAGTCATGCTGTCTCTCCCCCAAACAGCTATATTATGTATCGGCGTTCGCGGTCTGCGCCTTCGGCATCATCTGCCTCTTCCTGATCTTCCCATCTCCCGCACTTGTTGCAGCGGGTGCATATCTCGCCGTAAGCTCCACCCTCGTTCTCGCAGTCCTCCGTGACTGAATAGGTGATATGCAGTATCCTGTTCATCATGCGCTCGCCTCCTAGCCAAACAATGCTTGCTGCTCGTGCCTCTTCTTCCCCTGTGGCTTTGACGGCATGGCTACCCCCGCGCCGGATGTAGCAATTAAAGACTTCTTCAGCGCATCAAGCGTCCCAAAGCCCCCGTCAGCCAGCACTCTACACAGCGCATCTATTACCGGGATCCCTTCAGGGGTCACCATGTTCAACATACCCGGTACATTTTCCATCATGAATGTCTTTGGCATA
>NZ_JBHGXH010000343.1:0-2643 GCF_041936445.1 Candidatus Darwinibacter acetoxidans
AAAGCGGACGCGGAGGCGACAGTCTCGGGCGTCCTTTACCTCTGCGCGGACGCAGCCACGGTCGAAGACACCGTCGGCAACGCGCTCGCGCAGGGACGGGCCGAGAAGACCGATTGGTCATGGACCGTGGGAAAACTGGTCTACGTCTCGCCGACCGAGGCCGGCGGATTGACACAGACCGTGCCGACCTGGACGCAGAAGATCCGGCCGGTCGGGTTCGCGACCAAGACAGATCAGATCGACTTCCGGCCCCTGTGGGGCACCGGAGCGACCTACGAAGTCAACTTCCCCGACATCTCTGCGTCGCATGGCGACATCCTCGTCCGGAGCGCGACCGCATGGGGGGCCGTGCCCGGCACCACGATCGGCGCACACCCGCTCGTCCCCGACCTCCGGAACCGCATCCTCCGCATCAAGGACGGCGCGGGCAACGACCTTGAGATTCATCAGGTCTGGATACCGCAGTTCTACAGCGCCGGGTTCACCGACCCCTCCTTGAACAACCTCCTGTGCGGGGGGTTCTGGATGGATAAGTACCAGGCATGTCAGCCGTTGGCGACCAACGCCTCGCGGGGCGGCTTGACGCCAAACAATCCCGGAGCGGGCGTCGGTGCAGCTAGTATGCCGGGCGTTGTCGTCTGGACCGACATTGACCAGGCCCACGCCAAGACCGCGATCGAGAACCGTGGTGGTGCCGCGAACAAGGCGACCGGCACCTGCGCGTCGCTCGGCGCCGGCAGCACGACCCAGTTCTACGCTGAGGAGATCGCTGATCTGATCGGGCGCAGAGTCCGGGTCACGCAGGACGGCGTCCAGTACATCCGTCGGCTCATCAAGACTGGCGGCGACTCCACGGCCGACGCCAACGCAGCGCGGCTTGTCGAACTCTACCCCGCGCTCCCCGAACCGATCATGGAGGCGGACGCCTACGAGATTGTCAAGCACTTCTTGCCCGGCGGCTATGAGTGGTTCAGCGTCGCCGCCTGGGCGATGAAGTATCGGTATCAGTTCGGCCTCGGTTACCCGAAGGGGAACAACAACTACGGGAAAGATATCGCGGACCCGCGCGAGCAGGTCTACGAAGGGATCTCCGATCCTGTGCTCCCCGGGTCTGACGGGAACGCGATCCGGCGGTGTCTCGCGGGCTCTGGGCCGACATCCTGGAGCCTCAACGGCAAGGAGAGCGGCATCTACGACCTGAACGGCAACGTCTGGGAGTGGGTCGACTTCTTGATGGGGACCTCGCCCGATCATACGGTGGATGCCGGATACCCTGGTGCAGGACATGTCGTGCCGGCGACGAACGGTTACATCTCGTCACTCTATGCCCCGGCGCCCGATGGCAAGCACTCGCTCGCCGCCGAACTGTTTGTCCCGGCGACAATCGGGTCTGCGACAGCAGAGTTCGGGAGCGACTACTACTACCAGGCAACCGGCCAGCGTGCTGCGATGCGGGGCGGGTCTTGGATCAGCGCCGCGCCTGCGGGGTTGTTCTCTCTGTACGTGTATTACGCCCCGTCCTACGTGTCCGCTGTGAGCTACAACCTCGGCTTCCGCGGAGTCTGTTGATCTGAAGATCTGGAGATCTGTATGGTAGAACGGCACGAACGCCTGAAAATCTGGCAGAAATCGTACGACCTGGCGAAAGACCTGATGCAGGTGACTGAACGATTCCCTCGCCCGCAACAGCGGGACGGCCTAGCGAGCGAAATCCGGCAGACCGCACTCAGCCTGATCCGGACCGTCATGCTCGCCAACTCCACGCAAGGAACTGCCGTCAACCAGGATCTCGACGAGGAGATCGACTACCTGCAGGTAACTGTGCGTCTGGCCCGAGACCTCCGATACATCAGCATCGGGCAATACGAGCTGCTTGCAGGTAAAATCATCGAACTTGGGAAAATGAACAATGGGTGGATGAAGGCGAAGCGCGCTTGAAACGCTTCGCCCGACACCACGGGCCGGGTGAGAAGAAGCCGTAATAAAAACGTGCCGCGAAACGGGGCGGGAATTGGAACAACGCCGCGTATGCGGGGTTGTTCTATCTGAACGTGAACAACGCCCCGTCCAACGTGAACAACAACATCGGCTTCCGCGGAATACCGTTTGTGGATGGTATGCGTGACTACGGTTGCGGGAAAACATCAGATCAACAGTACATCATCCGGAATACCCGTCGCTCGATGCAGCGGAATACAAAACAGGCTCCGGGGAGGTAGTAGGCGAGATCCGAACCTTCCCCGTCCAACAACCGATCATGAAGACCCACGCCAACCTCTACCCGAAGATCTGCACGTTCCCGGCCCTTTATAGGGCCTACCAGCGATGCCGGAAAGGGAAGCGTGAGAAGGAGTACGCGATCGCGTTCGAGCAGGATCTCGAATCGAACTTGTTCTCGATTCGCGATGACCTGGTGGAGGAGCGATGGCAACCGGGGCCGTATTCGCGGTTTTTCGTTGAGGATCCAAAACGGCGACTGATCAATGCCCCCCCATTCCGGGACAGGATCGTGCACCAGGTAGTCTCAGGCGCGATCCTCCCGTGTTGGTTGCCGACATTCATCAGGGATACCTATGCCTGCCTGACGGAGCGTGGTACCCACGTCGCCGTTGACCGGCTGCAGCAGTTCATGCGCCGACACCC
>NZ_JBHGXH010000344.1:0-1031 GCF_041936445.1 Candidatus Darwinibacter acetoxidans
CGGATCATCCGCCGGGCCAGCGATATAATTTTCACGGGCTCGCCCATGTCCAGGATGAAGATCTCGCCGCCGCGGGCCAGGGCGCCGGCCTGGATCACGAGCTGAACCGCTTCCGGAATGGTCATGAAATAGCGGACCATCTCGGGATGGGTTACCGTTACCGGCCCCCCGGAGGCAATCTGCTTTTTAAACAGCGGGACCACGCTCCCCCTGCTGTCGAGAACATTGCCGAACCTTACCGAGGCGAAACAGGTCCTGCTTGTCCGCGCCATCTGCTGCACCACCATCTCGGCAATCCGCTTGGTTGCTCCCATAATGCCGGCGGGATGAACCGCTTTGTCTGTAGAGATCAGGATAAAGGATTCTGCAGAGCAGTCATGGGCTGCCCGGGCCGCGTTGAAGGTGCCCAGGACATTATTTTTAACCGCTTCCGCGGGACAATGTTCCATCAGGGGCACATGCTTGTGCGCCGCCGCGTGAAAGATAACCTCGGGACGGTATCGCTGAAAGACCGAAGTCATGGCCACGCTGTCTTTTACATCGCAGATAACTGGTATGATCTCCAGGCTGCGAAATTCCAGGATCAGATCCTGGTAGGCTTCATAAATGCTGTTCTCCCCGTGCCCCAGTAATATCAGTTGCCGCGGTTTGAACCTGGCCGCCTGGCGGCAGAGCTCCGAACCGATGGAGCCGCCCGCCCCCGTTACCAGGACCGCCTTTCCGGCAAGGTATCCGGCGATGGAATCCAGGTCCACCTCCACCGGTTCGCGCCCGAGGATATCCTCAACCCTGACCTCGCGGACCTGGCTGACCGAAACCCGCCCGTTGATCAGCTCGTATATACCCGGCAGTATCTTCAGCGAAGCCGGGGTGGTCTGGCAGATATCCACGATCTCGCCGATAACCTCCCGCGAGGCGGAAGGGATGGCGATGATGATCTCATCCACATCGTATTTCTGGACCAGCCGGGGGATATCTTCGCGGCGGCCCAGCACCGGCAGGCCGAACATGCCCATTCTCTGCTTGGTGGG
>NZ_JBHGXH010000345.1:0-15500 GCF_041936445.1 Candidatus Darwinibacter acetoxidans
CTAAGGATGAGAGCGGTGTTGCTAACATCGCTTCTCATGAGACCTCGCCTCCTAACTGCTACTGATTTGTGTGCGAGGTCTCTTTTTTTATGTCTACACCAGGAACTCCTTCCAAACACCTACTAAAACCTTACACTAACAACAATGAACACCGGCCCTGCACCCCATGGTATAATATGACTTAACTTTGTGCTTGGAGGTTTTCCCATGAAGAGAACCCTTGCTCTATTGGCTGCCCTACTGCTCACCCTTGCCCTCGCGGCCGCGGCCCAAGCCCAGGCGGAACCGGAGTTCAGCACCTACGAAGGCCGCGTGCTGCGCGTTCAGGCCCTGGATCCCCAGCCCTACCACGAGGAAGGCTGGGAAGAACAGCTGGTCACCGTGGAGCTCCTCTCCGGACCCTACAAAGGCCAGACTGTGGAGATCCTGCATACCCTCACGGGCCACCCCTACTTCGACCTGCGGGTCCGGGAGGGCCAGCGGGTCATCCTGCAGGCCGATGAAACCGGCCCGCAGCCCCAGTTTTTTCTAGCGGATCTCTCCCGCACAAGGCCCCTGGCAGTGATCACCGCCCTGTTCATCCTTGCGGTAATCGCCGTTGGCGGCCGGCAGGGTGTGAAGGCCATCATCTCCCTTGTGGGCATGGGCCTGATCATCCTTACCATGATCCTGCCCCTCATCCTCAAGGGCTTCAACCCCATTGTAGTCACGGTGGGCCTCAGCTCTGTCTTGACTGGCCTTTTGATCCTCTTTATAACCGGGCCCACGAGAAAAACCGCGGCCGCCATCATGGGAACCGTTGGCGGGCTTCTGGCCGCGGGCCTCTTGGCCTACGCCGCGGGGAAAGCCAGCTCCCTCACTGGGCTTTCCTCGGGGGAAGCCCAGATCCTCCAGTTCATGTCTTCCTCCCTGGACTTCCAGGGGCTGCTCTTTTCCGGGATCATCATCGGCGCGCTGGGGGCCATTCTGGATGTGGGCATCAGCATCGCCTCCGCCATGGAGCAGATCAAAGCGGCGGATCCGGATACCGACTTTCTCACCCTCTTTACCCGGGGCATTCTCGTGGGGCGGGACATGATCGCCACCATGTCCAACACCCTGATCCTGGCCTATGTGGGCTCCGCCCTGCCCCTGCTGCTGCTCTTTCAGGCCAGCAGCACCAGCTGGCGGCAGGTCCTCAACCTGGATCTGGTAGCCTCCGAGGTGGTGCGGTCCATGGCGGGCAGCATCGGCCTAACCTTGGCCATTCCCCTTACCGCCTTGGCCGCGGCTTTCCTGTTCGTCCAGCCTGAGGACAAAGGCCAGAACCTGCGCGACTAACTGGTAGAGCTCCGGGGGAATCTCGGTGCCAACCGGCAGCTTGAGCAGGGCTTCCACCAGTTCCCGGTCCTCATGGCAGGGGACCCCATGGGCCCTGGCCAGTTCCAGAATGCGCTCGGCCAAAAGGCCCTGTCCGGAGGCTACCACCTCCGGCGCCCTGTTCACTTCCCGATCATAGCGTAAAGCAACGGCTTTGCGCACGGCTCCAGCTCACCCACCTTTACCTCCTGGAGCCGCCAGCCTGCGGCGCCCAGTTCAGCTTCTAGTTCACCCATCTGCGCGGCTAGACCGCGGCAGTTTCTTTCAGAAGCGAGGTTAAGGCGCACCTCTTTACCCCATACGGCCAGCTCTGCCCGGACCATTCCGAAGGCCTCCGTGGGCAGGAGCAGCTCCAGCCGGAAGATCCGGCTCTCCCCCGGGGCAGTTTTGCCCTCGTCAGTGATCTTCGCCCAAGCAGCAAAAAGATCCGCCCCCCGCAGAAAGGGGAGGAAAAAGACAAACGCAAAGTTCTCGCCGCCGGGGGCCGCGGCAAGGGCATGGAACAGCCGCTCCGCGCTCAACAGGCGGGCCAAGTCTTTGCCCAGCCTACCCTCCGCGAGCTCCAAACCTAGGGCCGTGCGGCCCTGCCTGCCGGGCAGCCGCAGGGCCTCCTGCAGCTTGGGAGGCAGTTTCTCCGCGGCCTGCTCCAAGATGGGCTGATCTGGGGGCTCCCTGCGCAGGTCGGCCACGAGCTCCACCAGGGCCGGCGTCAGGGGAAAGCCCGCTTCCCAGAGCCAGAGGGCTTCTTCCAGCTGGCCCCGTTCTGCCCAGGGCAAAAGGGCCAGCAGATACTCCCTGTGCAGGGGAAAGCCCCGCTCCAAAAGGCCCTTGGCCACCAGCTGCACTTCCTCCGTGGGGCGGAGGTCCAAGGCCACCAGGGCCTCTGCCAGCGTCTGCAGGGAGACCTCCTGGCCCCGCGGCGCCGGCAGGGGAGCGCCGGGCTTCACCCGCAGCGCCCATGCCCCCTGGCTCCGGTGCAGCTCCACGGCGACCCCCTCCCCGAGGGCAGCCTGGAGCTCCGGGCTCAGCTCCTCCAGGGCAAGTTCCACTTCCTCCTGCCCGAAGCGGAGCAGGACGGAGGCGGCAGTAAGCCGCTGCACCTGTCCTAGCAGCACCTGGCGGCCGCCCAGAAGTTCAGTTAGCAGCGGTCCCAAGCCCTCGAGCCTGATGCGCATAACCATCGCCTAACCTTTCAGGAGCTGGGCCACCTGGCGCAGACTGGGCCTTTTGCCGTAAAGCAGAATGCCGATCCGGTAGATCTTCGAGGAAAACCAGGTTCCCACCAGTATGGAAAGGAGCATGATCACCACCGAGGCGGCCACCTGAATCAAGGGAGGATCAGCCAGCACAATGCGGGCAAACATGACCATGGGTGCGGTAAAGGGGATCAGGGAAGCTGCCACCGCGAGATTACTGTTGGGGTTCAGGAAAGATATGTAAGCTGCGAAAAAGCCCACCATGATGAACATCATCAAGAGACTCACCACCTGGCTCACTTCCTCCACCCGGGCCACCAGCGCCCCCGCCGCGGCGAAAATTGAGGCGTAGAAGAAATAGCCTAAAAGGAAGTAAAGGCCGAACCAGAGGATGCTCGTGAGGGGAATGCTGCTCAGGGGCTCGGTTAGCCCAAACATCATCCCCAAAAACCCTGTTCTCCCCAGGAGAGCCATGATCAGTCCCGTGCTCACCCAGATCACAAACTGGAGCAGCCCCAAAGCCCCCACACCGATGATCTTCCCGAACATGAGCTCCAGGGGCTTGACAGTTGAGACCATCACTTCCATAATGCGGGAGCTCTTCTCCTCCGCGACCCCGGTGGCCACCATATTGCCGTACATGATCAGGGCCATGTAGATCATAAAGAGCAGAAAGTAAGCCAGAACCATGGCCTGGGCCTGGGCGGCGCCGTCCACTTCCCCACTGTCCCCCTGCTGCGGTGCCACTTCCCGGATGCGGAAATCCACGGCCTGGAACAAACTCTCCATCTCCGCTTGGGTCAGCCCCAGCTCCGCCGCGCGCCACCTGGTCGCGGCCTGGTTCACCACATTCTTGATTTCGTCATTGAGTACCACGTTTTTGCTGTCCGGTGTCACCAACGTGCAGAGGGGTCCGTCAACCAGGAGTAGGCCGGAGAGGTCTTCCTCCAGGACCAGGCGGTAAGCCTCCACCTCGTCCCAGCCGCTCACGTCCCGGACGCTTAAGCCTTCCCTTTCCCCGCTGAGCTCCAGCAAAAAGGGTACCAAACTGGGCTCGGCCCCGTGATCCAGCACCGCAAGTTCGATGGATTTCGGCGCGAATGAGCTGGAGATCCGCTGCATAATGGGGGGAAGGAAAGACAGGCCCACAAAGACCAGCACCCCAATGACGGTGGTTAAAATGTACGCGGTTCCCTTGACCCGGGAGGTGAACTCCCGTTTGACCAGGACTGGAATGACGCTCATGCCCCCGCACCCACTTTCTCCACGAAGATCTGATCCAGGGAGGGTTCCACCAGTTCGAAGTGGATTACCTGCCCCGCTTCCATGGCCTCCGCCAAAACCAGATTGGGATCCACAGAGCCGTCCAGCCTGAATTCCAGGTAATCGGCGCGCTCCTCCAGAAGCTGCAGGCCGGGGATCCTGGCCCAGAAATCCCGGTTACCTTCCAGGTTGAGCCGGAGGATCTGGCGGCCCATGGACCTTTTAATGTGCCTGAGGTTGCCGTGGAGAACCAGCCGCCCCAGGTTGATCAAAGCGATGTCCTGGCAGATCTCCTCCACCTGATCCATGCGGTGGCTGGAGAAGATGATGGTCTTGCCCTTCCCGTGGGCCTCCAGGAGCACCTCCTTCAACAGCCCGGCGTTGACCGGATCCAGCCCGGCAAAGGGTTCATCTAGAATCAAGAGTTCTGGGTCGTGGAGCATGGTCCCGATCACCTGGACCTTCTGCTGGTTGCCCTTGGAGAGCTCTTCAACTCTCTTTCTGCTCACCGACCCCAGTTCAAAGCGCTCCAGCCAGCGGGTGGTTTCCCGGCGGGCCCTCATCCTGTCCAGCCCGTGGATGCGGCCGAGGAATTCCAGATGCTCTACCACCCGCATCTTGGGATAGAGCCCCCGCTCCTCCGGGAGGTAGCCGTAAAAACCCCTGGGCAGGCGGTCAAAGGGGCGGCCCTGCCAGGTTACCTGGCCCTCATCGGGTTTGAGGATGCCCAGGATCACCCGCATGGTGGTGGTTTTACCCGCACCGTTGGGACCCAAAAAGCCGAACAGGGAGCCCTCCTTCACCGTGAACCTAAGCTGATCGACGGCGGTAACATCCCGAAACCGTTTGGTGATCTCCGCGACCACTAATGACATGCCCTACCCCCCCAAACTTAGGAACAAGCACGCGCCACGATGGTGAACTCCGGTTCTTTGGTCAAAATACGGCGGGTGATCATCCGGGCCGCCACGGCGCCCAGGAGCAGACCGATGATGGCCCCCACTCCGCCCAGGGAATCACTGCCCCAGGCCAACCGGGCGATCCCGTAGCCCGCGAACAGGGAGCCAAAGGGCAAGCCGTACAGCACCGCCAGCGCCCGCACATAGGGCCGCATCTCGCCATCTATGATGACCTCATCCCCCACCTGGTACCTGCCGCTGGTGTCCTTGATGCACAAAACATAGTCTTCCGGGGAAGTCTTGGGGGGAAACAGGCGCACGCAGCCTTTGCAGCTGCCGCAGGTTTTCGCCGGATCCTCCACCTGCACCAAAACTTCCTGGCCGTTCTTTTCTATGATCTTTCCTCGATGACGCATGAATCCTCTTCCTTCCTGCAGCTTGACATAAAAGGACTTGCCAAAGCACGAAACTCCATGTATAATACTCATGCGCGGAGCCGTGGTGTAGCTGGTTAACACGCCGGCCTGTCACGCCGGAGATCGCGAGTTCGAGTCTCGTCGGTTCCGCCATTCTTTTGTCTTAGGAGCGATTCAGCCCTGTTTGCTGAATCGCTTTTCTTTTACAGGCGGTGTTTTTCCTGCAACCGTTGGGCCAGCCTCTGGCCCGTGGGCGTTGCCGCCAGGCCCCCCAGGGAAGTTTCCCGCAGGCTTTCCGGCAGCGCTTTGCCCACCGCCTTCATGGCCCCCACCACTTCATCATAAGGAATCAGGGCCGGGATCCCGGCCAGGGCCATGTTGGCAGCGGCCAGGGCGGTCACAGCGGAAGTGGCGTTCCGGGTTACGCAGGGCACTTCCACCAAGGAAGCCACCGGATCGCACACCAGCCCCAAGTGGCTCTGGAGGGCTAAAGATGCGGCGCCGAAGACTGCCTCGCCGCTGCCGCCGGCGAGATACACCACGGCCCCGGCGGCCATGGCGGAAGCTACCCCGCACTCCGCCTGGCAGCCCCCCTCCGCTCCGCTGATGGGGCCCTGGGCCGCGGAGACAATGCCCACGCCGCCCATGACCAGCAGGGCATCGATCAGTTCCTCCTCGCCGCTTCCCAGCTCCTCGGCCGCGGCCAGGAGGGCGCCTGGCACCACACCGCAGCTCCCCGCGGTGGGGCAGGCCACAATCCGGCCTAAGCTGGCGTTGTACTGACCCACGGAAAGGGCGTAGAGGATGGCGTTTTTGAACAAAGACTGTCCCAAAAGGCAGCCCTTTTGGTCCGCTTCGGCAAACAGCCGCCCGTACCCTGTGATCAGGCGGCTGAGCTCGCCCTGATCTTCCCGGCCTTTTTCCACCGACGCCCGCATGACCTGGAGGGTCTCCCCCATGCGCTCCCGCACCGCCTGGACGGTGGTGCCGGCGCGGAAAGCCTCGTACTCCGCCACCACGTGGCTTAAGCTCTGATTGCGCTCCCCGCAGAGTTCCAACAACTGGCTAGCACTTGTGATCTGCACATCCATCCTCCTAAAAACACGGCAAAGTGCGCACCGTGAGCACCTGGGGAATGCGCCTCACATGCTCCACGGCCAGCTCCGGGATGGGATCATCCGTCTGGGCCAGGAGCAGGGCATCGGAGCCCCGGGCCTTGCGGCTCACATCCAAGAGAGCGATGTTGATGCCGTGCACGGCCAGGACCTTGGTCACCTCCGCGATCACCCCCGGCGTATCCCGGTGCCGGGTGAGCAGCACCCAGTAGCTTCCGTCCACAGACACCTCGAAACCGTTGAGTTCAAAGATGTTGATCCGCCCGCCGCCGATGGACGAACCGGCCACAGTGATGCTGTCGGCATCGCCTTCAGCATATATCCGGACGGAGTTGGGGTGCACATCGCCCAAATCCGCCTGGGCAAAGGTGTACTCCAAACCGGCGGCCCGGGCCAGATCCAAGGCTTCAGGGATGCGCTCATCGTCCATGGCCATGCCTAAAAGGCCGGCGATCAAAGCCACATCGGTGCGGTGCCCCCAATAGGTGGCGGCGAAGGAACCGTGGAGTTCCAAGCGGGCCCTTTTCACCTGGGAGCCCAAAATCTTCCGGGCCGCCAAGCCCAGGCGCACGGCACCGGCAGTATGTGAACTGGAGGGCCCCACCATAATGGGGCCGACGATATCAAAGAGACCTATCTGTGCCATACTAAGCTGATCACTCCCCAATTCATCATACACCTTTTGCGTTCCTTTTTCCATCAAAGAAAAAGCCCCGGTCAACCTCCGCTGACCAAGGGCCCTTCCTCAGGTTTGATCTAAATTGGTGAGCTGTTCCCAGAAGATATCTAGAATGCAGTCCCTCGCTTCGCCGCCCCAGTGCACGCAGGTCTCGCAGCTGCGCTCTACCCCTTCGGCTTCCGGCTCGTAGGCACTGCAGGTGCGCCCCACCATGCGCAGATCAGACAGACTAGGCATTGTATAACCAGCTCCTTCCGTTATACCCCTAGTATGCCCGGAGCGCAGCGAAGTATCAGGGGATCACTCTGTGAACAGCGCTGCCTCCACGGCGGCCATGATCGCTTTGCTGGTTACGGTGGCGCCGCTCACAGCCTCAACTTCCCAGCTCTGCTGGGCCACGATGGCCTCAGGTACCTCCTTCAGGGCCTGTTCGGCGATGAAGGGCGTCTCGCTGTTTTCCAGCACCGCCACTTTGGCTATGGCACCGCCCGCGACGGTCACTTCCACGGTGAGGGTGCCGCCGAAGCCTTGGGCACTGCCGGTGTAAACCCCGTCTTTGAACCCTTCCGCTTTGCGCAGGGCCTGCTGGACAGCGGCAATCAGCGCTTTACTGGTATAGGTCGCACCGGAAACCACATCCACGTTGGCATCCTGGGCAGATAGCATCTGCTCCACCAGGGTGGCAATGGCTGGATCCGCTATGCCCGGAGTCTCCAGGTGGGGTCGCACCTCAATTTTGGCCAGCTTGCCGCCGCTGATGGTGACATCCACCTCCACCTGGCCGCCAAAGCCCTGGGCGCTGCCGAAATAGACTCCGTCCTTGAGCCCTGCTTCGCTGCTGCCCATGGACCAGACCACGCCGGTGACCACAAGTAAGGCGATGAATAAGACCAAGCTGATGTTCCTTCTCATCTGCATACTGAGCATCAATTACCCCTCCATCTTGTAACCAATCTTTAGAAATCCTCTCCATGCTTGTGGGCCCACAGGTCTACAAAGTCCAGCAGCTCCTGCCAGCTGGGGCTGCGCATCTGGCGGACGTAGAAGCCAGAAACGGCCTTACCCAGGGCCAAGCAGTATTCCACCTCTAACTTTAACATCAATCCAAGGCAAAAGCCAGCGTTGAAGTTGTCCCCCGCGCCGGTAGTGAGGCGCGGCTTGGAGGTAAAGGGGCCCTCCACCTCGAAATACTGGCCCTCCAGATAGGCCCCGGCTGCCGATACGGGGTGAACCATCAGGCACCACAGGCCCAGATCCTCACCTAGAGCTGTGACAATCTCTTCCAGATCCGCCTCCTCCGCGGGTTTGCCCAGCTGGAGCCGGCGCACATTGGCCACCTCCGTGGCTTCCTTGCGGTTCAAACCGAGGATCACCCGGTAGAAGCGGGCAAACTCCCGCATGGTCTCCAAGGCCCTAAGGAGATCCTCGGGCTGGCGCTTACCCGGATCGCAAAGGTCAATGAACAGGAAAGGCTTAGTCCCGTCTTCCCTTGGCTCAAGCAGGCCTAACAGGCCGTCCCAGATGTCCTGCAGGAAGGGGGTCATGGTCCAGTTAATGGTGGCGGCCAAATCGCAGTCGGTGAAGGCCGCTTTCAGCCGCTCCACGCCCACAACTTCCTGCAGGGCCTCCCAGGTAACCGCATGGAGGCCTTCCATTTTACCCAGCATGATCTTGCCATCATCAAACTCCACGGCATCGGTGTGACCCGGTTCGGCGATGGCGTAAACCTGGCTGCATCCCTCCACCAGCTCGCCAAAGACAGGATGGATGTTGGGGGTACCTAAGGAACCCATATACGTTACACTTGTTCCGCACTTCACCAGGGCGTTGGCCATGATGGGTCCGTTGCCCCCGAGCTTAATGGCCTTGGGAACAAGCTCAATGTTGGTGCTCAAACCGGCGGCCTTTAGGATGCGCTGGCCAAACTGCTCCATTTTGGTCATCCGCGTGTAGGAAGCAAAAGAATGCCTGCGGTCCACCGCTTCCACGATTTCATCCACAAAGCCATCGAAGCCCACCACTACCCGCAGGCCCGCGGGGCTCAAGCCCTCCAGGCGTTTGTGGAGTGTTCTCAACAACTCTTGCATTATCGTCCTTCCTCCTGCGTCCTCTTCTTGAAAAATCTTCAGCTTATTTACTTTCTTCCTCTTTTCCGCCCGCGCCTGCTAGTTCACTAAAAAGATCACAGCATAGCGCGCGAAAAAGTCGTACTGGGCCATGGCCTGGAGAATCCTCTGCGTGTCCTCGGCTGTGATATACACGCTGGTCTTGGCCGGATCAGCCACGCCAACCGCCTTGATCACCAAGGGATTCACATAGGGATCATCGGGGCTGATCCTCAGCCGTTCCAGAAGTTCCGGTGTCAGCTCCGAACCGTAGGCCACCACACCCCGCTCCTGAACCAGGTCCTGGGGTGCCAGAACCCCGCCGTAGATGAGCTGGCCGGATTCGCTGTAGATGCGGGGGCTGATCCCCCGGCGCACATCCAGATGCCGGGCATCCACCACCAGTCCGGTATAAAACTCCCGCTCCGGGGCCGGCTCTTCTTCCCCGTAGGCTATAGCTTCCTGGGCCTCGCTGTACGAACGCAGAACCTTGAGGTTCCGCCAATAGTAGCGCCCGGGCTGATCGGCGGTGACCACCAGCTCCCAGCGCCCTGATTTCTGGGGAAGGGGCACGTGGGCAAACCCAAGCAGGGTCCACTCACCGCTGTTGGGCAGCGCGCTCTGGGCTTTGAGCGTCTCCACAACCCGGTCATCCTCCCCGATCAGCTCCAGGGTCATACTGGCCACCGCATCCTGCAGGTTGGTGCGCACTTCCATGCTGATTTCATAGCTTCTCCCCGCTTCCACAGGGAGCTCAATACGCAGGGCCCCTCCTTCCCCTAGATCGACAGGAGTTCCTTGGGCCCAGGCTGCGGCGGTCCAGAGCATGAGGATCAGCAAAGCTGGCAGAATTGTACGGATGCGTTTTTGCATGGCAAGCCCTCCCTCACGGCTGCGGCACGCCCTCCCAGTAAACACCATTCGTGCCGGTCTCCCCCTGGTTGTATACAATAATCTTACCACAAAAGGGGGGATCTTTCTTGACTAGAAAATGCTGGCTGCTGATGCTCTGCCTCTTCACAGCATTCGCCACAGGCTGCCTGTCCCCTGACCATCCCGGAGCAAATTCTCCGCCTCCCGGCGGTACATACTTCCTCACCGATGGCTTTGACTTCCCCGTGGGCGACCCAGATGGCCGGGGCTGGGCGGTGACCGGTTACGACTTTCTGGAGTGGAGCGGCTACAGCAACTCCTACCACCCCGGCGAAGACTGGAACATCCCCGGAGCCGGCAATGGCGATTGGGGGGAAACGGTGTACGCGGTGGCCAACGGAGAAGTGGTTTTTTCCGGCTGGAACACCGCTTTGGGCAATGTGGTCCTGATCAAGCATGCCCTCTCGCCCACCGATTTTGTCTGGTCCCAGTACGCCCACCTGGAGGAACGCTGGGTAGATAGGGGCGAGCGGGTGTACCGCCGCCAGCCCATCGGCACCGTGGGCAGGGGTCCCAATAACACCTTCGCCGCCCACCTCCATTTTGAGATCCGCAAGGCGGATCTGCCGGCCAATGCCTGGCCCAGGACGGGCGGGGTTGCCTGGAGCAGGTCTAAAGTCACGGACTTCTGGCTGCACCCCTCGGTATTCATAAAACACAACAGACCCCAATAGGGTTTTGTGGTAGAATAATAAGGTAATTAGCGCAACGACTGGAGGCAGCAGCATGTTTCTGCGCAACTACCCCCTGGCTAATCTCACTTCTCTAGGCGTGGGCGGCCCCGCCGATTTCTTTATCCAACCCTCCAGCCTGGAGGAAGTGGTGCGCGCCCAGCGCTTTGCTCTGGACCGCGGCCTGCCCCTTACGGTCATCGGCTACGGCACCAACCTCTTGATTCGAGACGGTGGAATCCGCGGGGTAGTGGTGCAGATCGCCGCTCCCTTTGCCCGGGCCACGGTGGAAGGATCGCTCTTGACCGCGACCACCGGCTGCCTTTTGAGCTCCTTAAGCAAACTGGCCCTCCGCCACGGACTGAGCGGGCTGGAGTTCGCGGTGGGCATCCCCGGCGGCCTGGGCGGCGCCGCATACATGAACGCCGGAGCGTACGGCGGCGAGATCGGTCCCCTGGTCAGATCGGCCCAGCTTGTCCAGGACGGGACGGTGAAGACCTGGCAGCGGGGGGAGCTCAGCTTCGCCTACCGCAGCAGCCGCTTCCAAACCGAACCCACCTTACCCATCGTGACGGAGATAGAACTGGAACTAGTACCCGGCGAGCGCCGGGAGATCCTGCAGAAGATGAACGACCTGCAGGCCCAGCGCCGCAGCAAACAGCCCCTGGAATACCCCAGCGCGGGCAGCACCTTTAAGCGCCCCCCTGGCCACTATGTGGGACCCCTCATCGAGCAGGCGGGGCTCAAGGGCCTGCGCATCGGCGGGGCGGAAGTGTCCACCAAACACGCGGGCTTCATTGTCAAACGGGGGGAAGCCACCGCCCGGGATTTCCTCGACCTTATCGCCACCATCCAGAAAGTCATCTGGGAGCAGTACGGAGTCAGGCTGGAACCAGAAATCCGCATCCTGGGTGAAGATTAGAGCGGGCGCAGGAGCTTTTCTAGATTGGTCTTCAACTCGGCATAAAGCTCCGGAGCAACCCCGCTTTTTTCCAAGAGAGCCAGGGCCTCCTCCAGCTTGCGCCGGTTGAAACTCTGCCCCCGCTGCACATAGGGCTGGACAACTGGCGGGCGGCGTTTCTGTCCGGCTCCGCTTAGTTCAGCTTTGATCAGCTTCTTGCAGTAACCCACCGGGCAGCGCTCCGCCCGGCAGTTTGCTTCTCCCAAACAGATCTCACCCAGCAGGCGATCCAAGGCCTGCAGCTGGCGGGCCATGCGCCGCAGCTCGCCCTGGCTGCCGGAAGTCCTTTGGCGCAGCAGGCCGGCTGTGCCCAAGAGAACCACCGCCCCCAGCGCGGCCAAAAAGAGCCCCGCGTTTACCGGGGTCAAAAACCTCTCGGGAACGGTCTGGCTCAGGTTGATTAAGCCGAAACCTATAAACACCAGGCTGGAGATGAGCTTAAGTGCCAGTTCAGGGATGCGCTCCCCCAGCTGCGTGCCTACGAAGATGCCGCCCAGGCTGATCAACACCATCCCCAGCACCGTCCCGGCTAGAACCGCGGCGGGGAAGGCGGCGCTGGACGCCAGGGCAATGGCCGTCAGCTGGGTCTTATCACCAAGCTCCCCCAGGAAAAAGGCCAGGGCAACCACTAAGACGGGATTTCCCAGTGCTTTTTGACCGCCGTTTAGGTGTTCCTCATCCGACCACAGATTCCACAGGCCGAAGGCCAGGAACATAACGGCGGAAGCCAACCGGATCGCCGAGAGGGGAATCAGGTTGGCCAGGTAAGAACCGATGATCACTGCTAAGCCGTGATTGAAAAAGGAGCCCAGGGCTACCCCTAAAAGCACTTGACCCACAGAGTACTGCAGGGCGAAAGCCATGGCCAAAATCTGTGTTTTGTCCCCCAATTCTGCCAGGAAGATGAGCAGCGAGGCCTTGGCTAGTTCATTGAACATCGCGGTCGTCCCTTTCCAACTTACTGTTCCTCAGTGTACCAGATTTACGCGCCTGGGACATGTCTAATCTGTTAAGAAAAGCTTCTGCACCGGCAGGAGTTTCCAAGGCAAAAAGGGTATTAAAACCACGAGGGGAGGTAATTGCATTGAGCACCATGTTTAAGGCTGGAGATTTCTTTGTCCGGCTCCGCGTTCAGGGCGACCGTCCCAAGCTGACGGTCTGGAACAACAGAGGGACGAAAATAGTCAGCGAGTTTATTAGTTCCACCACAGAGAGCTTCTGGACAAAAATCGCCGAGTTGACTTCGGAAGAAGTGGTGGATCGTGTCCAGGCGCTCCTGGCAGAGGGGCAATAAACAGCTGCTTCCATAGACAGCCTTAAACAGCCTTGCCATTCCCGGGTAAGGCTGCTTTTGCCTGGAAAGGAGTTTTCCCTGCATGAACGTCTTAGTGGAAGTTGTCTGCTACAACCTGGAAGACGTCTTTCGGGCGCGCCAAGGTGGCGCCCAGCGGGTGGAGATCTGCTCTGATCCCGGTGCCGGCGGCACCACGCCCAATTACGGCCTGATCAAAAAGAGTGCCGCCCTGGGCGATATCGGTGTCATGGTAATGATTCGCCCGCGCGGCGGCGATTTCCTCTATAACAGCGCCGAGATCGCGGAAATGGAAGAGGATATCCGCATCGCCGCTGAGCTGGGGGCCCAGGGCGTGGTCTTTGGAGTCTTGGACGCAGAAGGCTCCCTGGACTCCTTGGCCATGTCCCGCCTGGTGCAGCTGGCCAAAAACCTGGGGCTGGAGGTCACCTGCCACCGGGCCTTCGACAATGTGCCCAGCCCCCGGCAGGCCCTGCAAACCCTGATGGACTTGGGGGTAGATAGGGTGCTCACCTCAGGCCAGCGGCCCACCGCTGTGGAGGGCCTACCCCTGCTCAGGGAGCTGATCGAACTGGCCGACGGCCGCATCTCCATCATGCCAGGCGGCGGCGTGCGCCCCCACAACGTACACGAACTCCTCCAGCTCCCCATTGGGGAGATCCACACGGGCAGCAGAACTAAGGTGCCCTCGAAAATGAAATCCGCCGCTGCAGTGGCGGTGGGGGCCCAGGATGCCCAGGAGTTCCACCAGTTTGTGGACCCGGAGGCCATCAGGGCCATTGTCCGCGCCTGCCAGCGCTGACCTGAGTACGTTTGCCTAGTATCTAAGCATCTACTATACTGTAAGGAAGAGCTAAACTTAGGCCAGAGGTGACAGCGATGTTCGCAGAAGTGCTGGATTTGGTCGTGCAGAGCGCTGAGAGTTCTTTCGTGCAGGTTACCGCCTTTGTGGGCGCAGTCCTGCTCCTCTTTGGCTATGTGGATTACCTGCTTTCCGGGCGCCTGATCAAAATGATCGAGCGGTCCAAAAAGTTCCAGCCCATCATCGGGGCGCTTCTGGGGCTGACCCCGGGCTGCGGAGGAGCCATTTTCCTCATGCCCCTCTTTCCCAGAAGGATCGTGAGCTTCGGTACAGTAGTTGCCGCGCTGATTGCCACCATGGGCGATTCGGCCTTCGTCTTCCTAACGGTTATGCCCAAGCAGTTCGTGCAGGTTTCCGCCATCACCTTTGTTCTGGCGATCATCGTTGGGTATATCGTGGACCTCTTCCCCCTGGGCGAGCGCCTCGTGGCAAAATTCGAAGCAGACCAGGAGCGCCGGAGGCTGGAGCGGGAAGCCCATGCGGCCATGGACCATGTTTTCGAGACGGAAACGGGTATCGCTCCTGAAGAGTGGAAGCACATCGGCCACGCCGAGGGCGATGAGATTGACCTCATCCTCCACCATGGGGTGAAAGGTCACCAGCCCACGGATACGCTGGGCTACAAACTGACGCACAACGCCTATATCATCTACTGGATCGTGATCGCCGTCGGCTTGGTTTTGGGCGTTTTAGATATCCTGCAGATGGACATCAATGCCCTGTTTGTCCCCAACTTGGGGCTGGTGCTCGGCCTATTGGGAACCGTCTTTTCCGTGATCATGATGGTGTTCAGCAAGAAGTTCTTCGTTGCTGACACCCACGAAGAGTCGGAAATGAAGCTGGCCAGCCTCAAGGAAACCCTGATCCACAACGCTCAGGAGACGGCCTTTGTGGGCACCTGGGTGTTTGCGGCCTATCTAGCCTATGAACTGTTTGTCCTCTTCCTCGGTTCCGGCAGCCATGCCGCGGGTGAAAGCATTATCGCCGGGTTCCTGTCCCAGACTGGCCTTTTGGCGGTTCTGGTGGGAGTACTCATCGGGATTATCCCCGGCTGCGGCCCGCAGATCATCTTCGTCACCCTTTTTACCAAAGGCTTGGTGCCCTTTGCCGCCGTTTTGGCCAACGCCATTTCCCAAGATGGCGATGCCCTGTTCCCCCTGATTGCCATCGACAGGCGGTCAGCCTTCTGGGCAACATTGATCACCACTATTCCTGCTCTGGTGATAGGCCTTGTGGCCTACTGGATCGAGATCAGTTTTTTCTAATATGAAACGACCTCTCTAAACAAGGCAAGCGGGCGCCAGGCCCGCTTCAGTGTCTTTTCTCCGCATAGAGCACCGCCAACAGCAGCTCACCTGTCGCGGTAAAACAGGCTGCCGCACCGCGTACACTGCCAGATACGCATACCTGTGGCCGGGTCGTACTGCGGTGGTTCCACTGGAACGACGTCATGTTCCCTTTCGTCCGTACACAGCTCTCCATATTCATGTCCCTTGTCCGCCCCTGTAACCGCCTCCAGTTCACTCTCTGACAGCTCAGCCCCTGGAGAAGCCAGCAGAGTCAGCAGTCTTTCCGCCTGCTCTGCCGTCTTCTTCTACCGGAATATGATGGTTTAAAAGAACATCATGTTCGTACGTATCGTCAAAGCGAAAGACAAGAAGTATGCTCAAGTCGTAGAGTCTTTCCGAAATGGGAAGCAGGTCAGCCATAGAGTTCTTTGGTCGTTAGG
>NZ_JBHGXH010000346.1:0-26430 GCF_041936445.1 Candidatus Darwinibacter acetoxidans
CCTAACGAAGTACAGTGTTGGTATTGTGTCGCAGTTCTACGAACGGCGGTAGATTCTTCAGGAGCGGTGTACGCGGCCCGTACGCACCGTTCTGTGAGAGGAAAGCCGCTAGGCTGATCACCTAGCGGCTACCTACTCGATATCCCTAGAACAGGCGCTGCAGGAGGGCCTGGACGGCCAGGGCGACAAACACCACGGAGGTGTCGATGGTAACACCCAGGGCCATGGGCTTCCAGCCCACGCCCTTCACCTCCTGGAAGCTGGTTTTCAGACCGATGGCCCCTAGGGCCATGAGCATGAAAAGCTTGGAGGCGGAGGAGATCCAGCCCACAGCCGGTTCCCGCAGGAGGCCTGTGCTTTTGAAGGCCACCATGACCAGAAAGAGCAGTACAAACCAGGGGAAGATGGCGGCCATGCTCACCTTTTCTGTGCCCTCATCTCCCCCGGCCAGCCGAAGCTTGCGCCTGGCCTGGATAAGAGAAAAGGCCAGGACGATGGGTACTATGAACAGGGTGCGGGTGAGCTTGACGATGACCGCAAAGCTGCCCGCGGCATCGGAAAACCCATAGCCCGCGGCCACCACCGAAGAGGTGTCGTTCACTGCGGTGCCCACCCACAGCCCGTAGCTCAGATCCGTAAGCCCAAGAAGCCTGCCCAGCCAGGGGAAGAGGATCACCGTGAGCAGGTCAAAGAGGAACGTGGCGGAGATGGCATAGGCGATCTGGGTATCTTCCGCTTCGATCACCGGCCCCAGGGTGGCCACGGCGGTGCCTCCGCAGATGGCGGTGCTGGCGGAAAGCAGGCTGGAAAGCTTCCAATCCACCTTGAACAGGCGGCCCAGGAAGTAGCCACCGCCGAAGGCGGTGGTCAGGGTGCACAGCATGAGCAGGAGCGCATACCTGCCCACCAGCAGCACCTGGGAAAAGCTCAAGGAGATACCCATGAGGATGATGCCCAGCTTCAGCACTGTGCTGGAGGCCCAATCCACACCTGGAGAGGTCTGGGGCAGCTTTTTTAACAGAGGATGGCAGAGCATGCCCAAAACGAGGGCGAGGATACTGGCGCCCAGGATATCACCGGGGACAAGGCCGCTGAGCCAAATGGCCGCGGCGGCCAGGATCACCGTGAGCAGAAGTCCAGGTGCGCAGCGTTTGAGTCTTAAGAGCATAGTACAACCCTTTCTACGGTGAATTGTGCAGACTGAGATTGATTATAGGGAAGGATAGATATAAAATCAAATTATCAAGTCTTATATTCCAATAAAATCAACTTATAGGTGGTTACTGTGCTCGATTATCGCCATGAGACTTTCCTGATGGTCTACAGGCTCCGCAGCTATACCAAAGCGGCCCGGGCCCTCAACCTCACACAGCCCGCGGTGAGCCAGCACATTAAAGCCCTGGAGAGCCGCTACGGCTGTTCGCTCTTTACCTACGCCAGAAAGACCCTGATCCCAACTGAACAGGGCAGGCTCCTTTACCGATTCGCCTCCAAAATGGCCGCGGACAGCAATCTCCTGGAGCAGAAGCTCAGGCAGAAAGGGGCGGGCGGCCCGCCGCTCCGCTTTGGGGCCACCCTGACCATCGGCCAGTACATCCTGCCCGCGGTTGTGGCGGAGGTGCTGGAAGCCAGGCCCACCATTGCCCTCACCATGCTCGTGGAAAACACCCAGCAGCTTTTGGACAAGCTGGAGCAGGGAGAGATCCAATTTGCCCTCATTGAGGGGCTTTTCGACAAATCGGCTTACCACTTTGAGCTCTTCGCCCTGGAACCCTTCGTGGGTATCTGCGCGGCCACCTCGCCTCTGGCCGGGGCCCAGGTGCGGTTGGAGGACCTGATCTCCCACCGGCTGATCGTGCGGGAGAGGGGTTCCGGCACCCGGGAAATCCTGGAGCAGCTGCTCCAGGCGGGCAATCTCTCGCTGGAGAGCTTCCCCCAGCTAACGGAAATCGGTAGCCTGGAGGCCATCAAGCAGCTGGTGCAGGGAGGAGCCGGCATCACCTTTTTGCATGAAGCCGCAGCCCGAAAGGAGCTGGTCGGCGGTCAACTGGCCAGACTGGAGATCAGCGGGCTTAAGGTGCGCCGGGAGCTCAACTTCGTGTTCCTCAAGGACAGCCAGCACACAGATGATTATCTGCACTGGTTTCACATTTTCCGGGAAGGCTATGCGCGGGCCTTTGGGCGGGGGTAAGCAGATTCGCTGCACAATCGAGGCCTCCGGAGAAGGCATCTCCAAAGATATGGGGAACTTAGCGTTCATCACTTGTTGAGAGGAGGCCCGGGAGATGGTTGGGGTAGAGATCGTCCTGGTGGTTCAAGACAGCTTAGCCGCGCTGGAGCTCTATGAACAGATTTTCCAGGTGGAGAGGGTGGAGGTGACCGCCTTTCCCAAGGGCAGCAACGAAGCTGTTTTCACCATCTACGGGGTGCGCTTTCACCTGTTAGATGAAAACCCGGAATACCAGCTACAGGCGCCAGGAGCTGAAGGGATGCGCTCCCTGTCGTTCAATGTGCTGGTCCCGGATATCGAGGAAACTTTCGCCAAGGCCTTGAAGGCGGGATGCACCCAGGTGCAGCCCGTTACCCCCATCCCTGAGCTCGGTGTATCCAGCGCTTCCTTTTTTGACCCCTTCGGCTACCACTGGCTGCTGCACCAGGTGCACAGGGAAGTGAGTTTTGAAGAAAGGGTCCAGATCTGGGAAGAGAGGATCCAGGGCGGGAACCAGGAAGACGGGAAGTGATGTGCTGCTGCGCAAGCCAGGAGTTAGTGCCTAGAGGAACTAACTGGCCCCGGCAGGATTAACCAGCGTGATAACGAATATCACTCCCATTATTATACAGATCTGGGAGTGAATATGGTGAACAGGATGGGAGCGATTCGTGCCAAGCTCGGTCTGCGCGCCAAGCTGTTTACGGTGATCATCGCGGCTTTGATGATCTCTGTTGCTTTGGTCGGTGCCTTTGTCCTGGCCAATCAGCGGCGCCTGCTGGAGGCCATGGTGGTAGACAGCCTGCAGGCCGCGGAGCGGGTGGTGGAAAGCAAACTCCAGGGCAAGGCCGAGCAGGCCCTGGGCATTTCCCTGGCCGTGGCCGGCATGCCGGAGATCATCGCCGCCGCGGCTGCCCAGGATCGCACGGCCATTGTGGATACTGTGGTGGCCATCTATGGGTTGGTCCACGGGACGCTGGGCGTGGATGTGCTGCACGTGCGGGCGCCCTACGACACCTCCTTGGTGCGGGGCCAGAACCCGGAGGTTCACGGCGATGTCCAGAGCAGGGGCGGCATCCTCGATGCCGGCCGCCAGGGCCGGGCCATCTGGGGCTTTGACCGGGGGCCCTTCGGTATGGGTATGCGGGGGTGGGCGCCCATCAAAGACGCCAGCGGTGCGATCGTGGGCACCGTGGAAACCAACATACCCTTCACCGAAGAGCTCCTTGAGGAGATCCATACCGCGGTGGGTGTGGAACTGGCGGTGTTTGTACCCGGTGACGAGGGTTACGGGCTGCTCACGGCTACCCCGGGCCTGCAGGATTTCCCCGAGCTGCGGGAGTTCACGCCGGATGCGGCTCCAGCCGGGCCCGCGGGGGGTGATTGGGCCCACAGCTTCCTGCCCGTTGTCAGCTATGATGGGCAGGAATTGGCGGTGGTGGCCATCTACCAGAGCACCGCAGAGTACCAGCGGATGATCAGGCAGCAGAGCCTGCAGGTGGTGCTCGGCCTCGGGTTGGGGTCCCTGGTCTTTATCGCGCTCCTCCTTTACCTGGTGCGCAGAATCCTGACCCCTCTGCAGGAGGTGGCCCGGGCCGCCGATGCCATCGCCTCAGGTGATCTCACCGCGGCCATTCCCCCGGTGGAAAGCCGGGACGAAGTGGGCAGGCTCGTGGGGGCCTTCAGGGGCATGGTCACTTCTCTTAAGGAGATGATAGGTTCCCTGGCAGAAGCGGTGAACGAGATGAGCTCCGCCAGCCAGCAGCTGGCCTCCTCCACAGAGCAGGCCCGGATGTCGGCGGGGCAGGTCTCCGAGACAGCAGATGATTTCACCGCCGCGGCCGCAGCCATGGAGAACATTACCGCCGCGGTGAGCGGCATCGTGCAGGCTGCCCAGGAAGGCAGTGCCGTGGTGGATCAGGCGGTGCAGGGCACAGAGGAGCTTGGGGAAACCATGGGGCGCCTCACCGCCTTCATCCAGGCCCTGGCCCAGCGTTCCCAGGAGATCGGGCGCATCGTGGAGGTGATCGGCGGCCTGGCTGATCAAACCAACCTCTTGGCCCTCAATGCTGCCATTGAGGCGGCACGGGCAGGGGAAGAGGGCCGCGGCTTTGCGGTGGTGGCGGAAGAGGTGCGGACCTTGGCGGAGCAGTCTGCCCGGGCTGCCAAGGAAATCGATCAGCTGATCCTGGCCGTTCAGCGCGAGACCCAGGAGGCGGTGGCCGGCATGTCCCAGAGCTCGCACCAGGCTGAGGTAACCAGCCGGCGGGTACTTAAGAGCGGTGAAGCCCTGGAGAAAATCGTGGAGACTGTGTCCAGGGTGACAAGTTCGGTGGACCAGGCGTCCCGAAGCATTGTGCAGCTCAACAACGCCAGCCTGGAGATCGGTGCCGCGGCCCAGGAGCAGTTTGCGGCCATGGACCAGATCGCGGCCACTGCCCAAACCCTTAACCAGATGGCAGGCAGGCTGCAGGAGCTGAGCAGTAAGTTCAGGATCTAGCTGCATCTGTACACGCAGAGCTTGTAAGGAGAGTGGGCTGTGAGAATAGAGCGGATCCGGGAGTTGGACGTCGAGCTGATCAGTTATCTGTTTCAGACTGCGGGGATGGAGATCAGTGCGGCCAACGGCAGGTTCTTCCAGTCTGAGGACAACATCCTGCTTGTGGCCGAGGAAGCTGGTACGCCCGCGGGGTTTTTGTACGCCTACGTCTTGGAGGCTCCCCATGCGGTGAGGCCGAAGATGTTCCTGTATTCCATTGACGTTTTTCCCAGGTTTCAGCGGCGCGGCGTGGCCACCGCCCTGATCGAAGAGCTGAAAAGGCTTGCCGCGGCCCGGAACTGCTCCGAAATCTTCGTGCTCACCAACGAAAATAACCCCGCCGCCAACAGGCTGTACCAGAAGACGGGGGGCATGAGGGAAAACCCCGATGATGTCATGTATGTCTATCCCCTTTAGAAAGGGGTGGAACGTTTGGATGTTTTCCAGCGGATCAGGGAAGAGATCGCTGCCGATCCCATGAATGGGGAGTATACGCGGCGGGGCATCCCGCCCTTGTTTAAGGCCAGCGGCGATGCCCGCCTGGTAATCGTGGGCCAGGCCCCAGGGCGCCGGGCGGAGGAAACGCGCCTCTTTTGGAACGACCCCAGCGGCGATCGCCTGCGGGAGTGGCTGGGCTTAACTCGGGAAGAGTTCTACGCATCCCCGCACCTCGCCCAGCTGCCCATGGACTTTTACTACCCAGGCAAGGGGAAATCGGGCGATCTGCCGCCCCGGCGGGGTTTCGCGGAAAAATGGCATCCGCGCCTTTTGGCGGCCATGCCCCAGGTGGAAACGATTATCCTAGTGGGCAGCTACGGCCAGCGCTACTACCTGGGGAGCAGGTGCCGGGGGACGCTGACAGAAACGGTGCGCAGCTTCCGGGACTACCTTCCCCGCTACCTGCCCCTGGTGCACCCCTCGCCGCGCAATACCGCCTGGCTCAAGCAGAATCCATGGTTTGAGCGGGAGGTGCTGCCGGTTCTGCGGGAAATCACCACCAGGCTGCTGGAGCTTTAGGATAGCGTGGTGAGCAGGATCCTGTTTCCAGCCGGATCTTCCACCAGGTACTGGGCTCCCACCTGCTGCAGGGGGGCGTTCAGAGCCCGCAGGCGGACCACTGCCTGTTCCAGTTTTTCCTGGTCCGGCAGGACCAGGGTGTAGAAATCAAGGCCCACGCTGTTCTTGGGCGGACGGGGCGCGCCCACTCCGTTCCAGGTATTGAGGGCGATGTGGTGGTGGTATTGGTCAGTGGATAGAAACGTGGCGCTGTCCCTGTAGCGGAACACCACTTGGAAACCGAGCCCCTTGGTGTAGAACTCTTCTGCCTGGCCCAGGTGGGAAACGTGCAGGTGGATATGGCCGACAATAGTAGGAGGGGGCAGTCCCTTCCAGACCTTCCCCTGGAGGTCCGCTGTGGACAGCAGATCGGCAAAGTCCAGGGGAATGGTATCCATGGCCACCCTGCTTTCCCGCCAGTTCCAGGTGGCAGGATCCGTATCCACATAGACCTCAATGCCGTTGTCTTCGGGATCGTAGAAGTAGATCGCTTCGCTCACCAGGTGGTGGGAGGCTCCGAATCTCACGCCTTGCTTGGCCAGGTGGGTGATGAACGCCGCCAGATCGGAGCGGTCAGGCAGCAGCAGGGCGAAATGGTAGAGTCCCGTGGTTTTCAGCTGTTTGGGAACGACCTGGGCAGGCTGGACCAGCGTTAAGATGGCCGTTTTCCCATCCGCCGAGAGTCTGGCCGAGGCCTGGTCCTGTTCCAAGACTTGGAACCCCACTACATCCCGGTAAAACTGCACCTGCTGTGCGAGATTCGCCGTATTCATCTGCAGGCTGGCCACATAGGTGGCCGGTGGTTGGTGGAACCTCACGTCTATCACCCTCTCGGCTTGCTTTATTGGTGTATTCCGGATAATCCACAAGTTCCCTGCCGGACCGGCAGGGTTTTGCCGTTTTCGTGAGAATTCATGCACGAAGCCTGTGGTAGGGTGCAAACCGGGCGCATCAGCGTTCGACACACAACTCCACAGGCTGAAGTGGGAGGTGCGCCGATGCGGCCCTTTGTCCAGCTCCAAAGGGAAAACAGGTTTGAAGAGCTCTCAGCTAAGCTGCACAGAACGCTGGATCGTTTTTTGGCCTTCGGTGAGGTGGTGGGCATTCTGCTCTGCGGGGGTCTGGCCCGGGGCTACGGTGACCATCTGTCGGAGATTGACCTCACCGTTTTTCTGACCCCTGGGCAGTACGCGGCATACAAAGGGGGGAAAACGCCAGTTCCCCTGGGTATCGCCGTGATCGACGGACAGCTTTACGACATCAAACTGGTGGACTACGAGGAGGCGCTGGCCAGGGAATACTCCCTGGTGGAGCTGTGGGACCTTTCCTACGCCCGGATCCTGTATGATCCAGAGGAAAAGCTATCTAAGCTCCTGAAGACCAAGCTCTCCAGACCCGTGGACCCTGCTTTGGCCGGGGGCCTTTTGTTTGAAGCGTGGTGGCACTACAGGCTGGCCGGGGATATCTGGATCTACAGAGGGGATGCGGCCCAGGGCCACTACGTGCTGAACAGTGCCCTTAAACCCCTGCTGGGAGCCTTGTTTCTCGCCAACGACGAGTACATTATCCACGACAAGTGGCTGGTCCATTTCACCAGAACCCTGGCCTGGAAACCCGATAGGTGGGACGAAGAGCTGCAGGCAGCCCTGTCCACCGGAAGTTTTGACCTAGACAGCCTCAGGGCCAGGCAGCAGGCTCTACACCGCCTGTGGACAGCCATTGATGCCCGCCTCAGGGAGAAGACGGGCACCCCGCTCAGCATGATGCAGAGGCCTTTCTGCGAGAAGCTGAGGCTGCTGGTGGAAAAGGGCCAGATGCCCCTGGAGGAGTGGGCAGGCCCAGACGGGAGCCTGGTCAACAGCGAGCCCTTCCACACGGTCACCCGCATCCGGGACGGCCTGGTTATCCTGGATGTGGAGAGGCTCTTGGCTGTGCAGCCGCAGGAAATGTACAGCTGGTTCTATGAAGTGGTGGAAGCGGTGAGGGAGGCTGGGAGATGAAAAAGACAGTGCTGCGCCTGACGGCCGGGATCGCCGTGGCCTTAGCGGTGATCTTCCTCTATGCCCTTGCCCATGAGGGAGGCCATGCTCTCATGGTTCTGCTCCTGGGCGGCCAAGTCACCAATTTCCAGGTCAACTTCCTGCGCCACCCGCCCCAGATCAGCTACACCGGAGTGAGTGATCCCCTGCATCGGGCCCTGGTGAGCCTGGCCGGGCCGGTGCTGCCCCTGCTGCTGATCCCGCCGGCCACCTTGGTTCTGCGCCGCACAGGCAGTGTGCCGGTGAAGGGCGCGCTGCTGCTTCTGCTGCTGGCCCTGCTGTCCACTACGCTTACCTCCGCGGCGGTGTCCCTAGGCTGCGGGCTGGGGGGGTCTCAGCCCAGTGAGGATCTGGCCAAGTTCCTCCGCTATTCTGGAGCCAATCCCTTTGCCGTCGCCGCTGGTTTCTGTGTGCTTTTCGCCCTTTCCTTCTTGTTGGCCTGGAAGGTGGGGCGGGTGCCCGCAGCCGCGGCCAGTGTCGCCGCAGCTCTCCGGGGTTCGCCCCAGGAGGGACGGCAGCCCTTGGCGGCGCGCACTGCCGCCGCGGCGGTGCTGTTGGCGGTGTTTGCCGCGGCCTTCAGCCAGGTGATCGGCTGGCCCGGCAGCTCCCAGGGGGAGCCGCCCCACCACACCAAGCTGGAGATCGATCTGGCGGAGCTCGGCCCCGGTGAGGCCTTCTACACCTTCCACGTCCAGGAGCCCACCAGCTATGACTTTGTCTATCGGGTGGCGGCCCGCTCCGAAGTCAAACTGCGCCTGGTCAATCTTCAGGGAGAGCCCTTTGCCCACAGCGGTCAAAGCAGCCTGATCCTGTTTCAGGGAACGCGGAGTCCTTCTCTAAGCTACTTCATGGGGTTCACCCTGCTGGAGGGGGAATACGCCCTGGAAATTTCCCCAGATAGCCGCGGCTCTCTCCAGGTGTACATCGACAGCCGGCCAGCAGATCCGGTGGCCCTGGGGTACCTGGAGCTGATCCAGGCGGTGAGCGCCGGGACCTTTACAGCCGAGAGCTACCAGGAGGAAGGCTATGAGCTGGTCTTCCAGGGACAACTCCCAGAAGGTGAAAACCAGCTCCTCATTGAGGTGCCCGGCGGCTCGGGGCTGAAGATCTCCGCCTTCGCGGTTGGTGAGGGCGAGGTTGAGCTTTACTATTCAGCAGGCGGCAGCGCCGATACCATCCTCCAGGGGTCCAAGGCCACCATCGGCAGGTGGCTGGAGGCCCACGGGGGCCGCGGTGAACTGCGGGCCAGTGTGCGCGGGGCTCCGGTTACCCTCTTCATCTACCTGAGCCGCAACTGATTTTGGATCCCCTTTTTGGAAAAAGCAAAGCCCCGGGGGCAGATCTCCCCGGGTAAGCCCGGTTCCCCGGGCTTTTTTGATTAGGGGCTTTCCGGGGCATCCCCTGGTAAGACCGCTTGAAAAAATTGAAAAAACGGCCCCCTTCCACGGCGGCGGAAGTTAAAAATCCGGTAACAAACTTAAGGAAATGAAACAAATTGAAGGATTGACTCCGCGTGTATCGTAATCATTTAATGAACGACTGCGTGGTAGAAATCACAATCTGGATCCCTTTCAACGGCGAATCCGCGGGGGCGGATAAGGAGGACAGCGATGTTCCTGAAGAATTATCTAATTCCTCGCCTGTTGCAGTACTTCTTGGTTATTTTCCTCGGCATCACCATCGTCTTTTTCATCCCCCGTATGTCGCCCACCGATCCGGTGGAGCGGACCATTGCGGAGATCAGGTCGCGGGGAACCTATCTGGACCCGGGACAGATTCAAGCCATGGTGGATGCGCTCACGGAGATGTACGGCCTGTCCGGCTCCTGGTGGGAGCAGTACAAAGACTTCTGGCGGAGGCTGTCCAAGGGCGATTTCGGCTTGTCTTTTTTCCAGTTTCCCACGCCGGTGATTACCCTGATCAAAAGGGCCCTGCCCTGGACCGTGGGCCTTCTGTTCACCACGACCATCCTTTCCTGGCTGTTCGGCAACATCGTGGGCGGTATGGCCGGCTATGCCCACAACCGGGGCTGGTCTAAGCTTTTGGATTTTCTGGCCATGTTCATCCGGCCCATTCCCTATTACGTGGTGGCCCTCACCCTTTTGATCCTGTTGGGCTATGTGTACAGGCTCTTTCCCATCTCCGGCGGTGCCCCAGTGGGGGCTCAGCCTTCCTGGACCTGGCCCTACATCAAGGAAGTGCTGCGGCATGCCTTTCTGCCCGCCTTCTCCATGGTCCTCTTGGGCGGTGCCTCCTGGTTCCAAACATCCAAACTGATTGTCCAGAACGTCAAGGCGGAGGATTTCGTGCAGTATGCGCAGCTGGGCGGGATCAAAGAAAGCAGGATCATGTTCCGCTACATCATCCGCAATGCCATGCTGCCCCAGATCACCAATCTGGCCCTTTCCCTGGGACAGATTCTCAGCGGGGCCCTGATTACGGAAATCGTGTTCTCCTATCCCGGAATCGGTTACCTGCTCTATTCGGCCATCACCAGGGGCGATTACAACCTGATCATGGGGATCATTACCCTGTCCATCGTGGCCATCACCACGCTGGTACTCATCGTGGATTTGGTTTATCCGCTCTTTGACCCGCGGATTAGATACAAGTGATCTAGGCTCAGAAAGGAAATGGTCATGACGCTGGGAAGCACCTTACGGGATTTGTTCAAAGATTATCGCTTTGCTGTTGCCTTCATCGTTCTCTTGTTTTTGGTGGCTTTAGCTGTCCTGTCGTTCTTTTCGCCCTATGATCCCACGATCTGGTTTTACGCGCCCCGGGATCTGCGCCCCTCCCAGGAGTACATCCTGGGGACCGATTCCCGCGGGCAGGACATCTTCTGGCAGGCCACCTTTGCCATTCGCAACTCTTTGATCATCTCGGTGGTGGCGGGGGTGATCTCCAGGATCATCGCCGTGGTCGTGGGTCTGGTCGCAGGCTACCAGGGAGGCAGGGTGGACCGGGTTTTGATGTTCATCAGCGACGGCTTTTTGGTCATACCGCTCTTCCTCATTTTGGTGATGCTGGCCATGCTGATCCGGGATAGAATGACCATCTTCAACACCGGGCTGCTCCTGGCTGTCTTCGGCTGGGCCTGGGATGCCCGGGTTCTGCGCTCGCAGGTTTTAAGCCTGCGGGAGCGGGAGTTCACCAAAACTGCTGTCCTCTCAGGTACGCCCACTTTGGAGCTCGTGTTTAAGGAGTACATGCCCTACATTACTCCCCTGGCCTTTTCCACCTTGATCAACAACATGTCCTGGGCCATCGGCATGGAAATGACCCTTTCGATTATCGGTTTGACCAATATGGATATTCCCACGCTGGGGACGAATTTGAAGTGGGCCCTGAACTACCAGGCCATCTTGATGCGGCGCTGGCACTGGATCTTAACTCCGGTGGTGCTCTCTGTGCTCCTGTTCATCGCCCTGTACTGGCTGTCTGTCAGCATCAGCGAATACCTAGACCCGCGCACCCGCGTGCAGAGAGTGGGGGGCGAATGACATGAAAAAAGATGTGGTACTCAGGACAGAAAACCTCAAAGCCTACTATGTGTTGGAGGTGCCGGGCGGCCAAAAGGTGGTCCGGGCGGTGGACGGGGTGGATCTGACCATCCGCCGCAACGAAATCTACGGGATCGCCGGGGAAAGCGGCTGTGGCAAGAGCACCCTCATGAAGACACTCTACGCCTGGGTGCAGCGGCCGCTGCGCCTGGTGGAGGGCACCGTGTATTACACCAAGGATGGACAGGAATTCGATGTCTATGCCTTGAGCAAGCAGGAGCTGCGCCGCCTGCGCTGGCAGTTCATCGCCTACGTCCCCCAGGGGGCCATGAGCATCTTCAATCCCGTGACCAAGATCAAGGAAACGTACCGGGATTTCCTCAGCAGCCATCTGCGGGGTAAGACGGTGGAGGAGATGTTCGCCATCGCCAAAGAGCACATTGAGCGGCTGGGCCTGCCCGTGAGCATTCTGGAAGCCTACCCCCACCAGCTTTCCGGGGGTATGCGCCAGCGGGTGGCCATTGCCCTGGCGGCCCTGCTGCGGCCCAGCGTGATGTTTGCCGATGAGCCCACCACCGCGCTGGATGTGGTGGTGCAGCGGGGCGTGGTCCAGCTCCTCAAAGACATCCAGGAGAGCCTGCACAACACCATCATCCTGGTGACTCATGATATGGGTATCCATGCCAATGTCACCGACCGTCTGGCTATTATGTACGCGGGAAGGATCATCGAAGAAGCGGCCACGGAGGAGATTTTCCAAAAGCCGCTCCATCCCTACACCCAGTTTCTGATCAACTCGCTGCCGCAGTTCGGCGACACGGGCGAGCGGGTGAGCGCGCCCGGGCAGCCGCCTTCCCTGGCGCATCTGCCCACAGGCTGCGCTTTCCATCCCCGCTGCCCCCAGGCCATGCCCATCTGCCGGGAGCAGGTGCCGGAGACGGCCTTCATCGGAGAACACCGCGTGGCCTGCTGGCTGCACGCAGAAAGGGGAGCAGTAGAGCATGCAGCCCATTCTTGAAACCCGCAGTCTAACCAAGGTTTTCCACCGAGGCAGCCTGCTGGCCCGGGACCGCATTGTGGCCGTGGACAGCGTCTCCTTTACCATGCGGCGGGGTGAGGTGTTCACCCTGGCGGGGGAGAGCGGCTGCGGCAAATCGACCACGGCCCGGATGATCCTGGGCTTTGAGCAGCCCACCGCCGGGGAGATAGTCTACGGGCAGGACGAGGAGCGCTGGCACCCCAAGGTGTGGTATACCCAGCGTATCCAGGCAGTGTTCCAGAATCCCTTTGAAACGTTCAACCCCTTAAGGAAAGTGGAGGGCTACCTTTTCGAGACGGTGCACAACTACAAGCTGGCGTCAAGCCGCGCCGAGGCCGTGGAGCTGATCAACGCCAAGCTGGAAGCGGTGGGGCTCAGCTACGGGGAAGTGCAGGGACGCTACCCCAGCGAGTTTTCTGGGGGGCAGCTCCAGCGCATCTCCATCGCACGGTCGCTTTTGGTGGACCCATCGCTGCTCATTGCCGACGAGCCGGTCTCCATGGTGGACGCTTCCATCAGGATGTCCATTGTGAACCTGTTCCGGCGCCTCAGGGACGAGCTGGATATGGGCATTCTCTACATCACCCACGATCTGGCCACAGCCTACTACCTGGGCGGCAGGATCGCCATCATGTTCCGGGGCCAGACCATGGAGCTGGGCCCGGTGCAGGAAGTGTTGATGCACCCCCGCCATCCCTACACCCAGCTTCTGCGGGAGTCCATCCCCGAGGCGGATCCCCGCAAGAAATGGCGGGGCCGGATCACCATCGCGGAAACCGAGGAGGAAGAATACCTCAGGGTGGGCTGCAAGTTCGCGGGCCGGTGCCCCAAGGTGATGGAGATCTGCCGCAGGCAGGAGCCTCAGCTGGTTGATATCGAGGGTGTGCAGGTTAAATGCCACCTTTATGTGGATAAACTGAGCGTTAAGGAGGTGAGTTAGCGCCGGTTCAAAGGTGTGAAGCGACTCATTGGACCTGTTGATAACGACATTCTTAAGGAGGTTGAGCCATGAGTAGGGCAAGAAATGTTTTGCTGCTGTTGTGTCTGGCCGTGCTTGTCTTCAGCTCTGCCGCCTGGGCCCAAACCGGCTTCCCCAGGGAAGAAACGCTGATTGTCAACATGCTCACCGGCTGGGTCGGCACCCCCAGCAACTTCAACTGGTGGGTGGGCTGGCGCTGGAGCGACCGCGGCCTGCAGAACATCGTTTCTGAGCCGCTCTGGTCCGTTGACTTCGCCACCGGCCAGATCATTCCGGGCCTGGCGGCGGGGGATCCCGTGTACAACGAGGACTTCACCAAGGTGACCATCCCCTTAAGGGAAGGTGTCTACTGGAATGACGGCATGCCCTTTACGGCCGATGACGTTGTCTTCACCATCGAAACCATTATGGCCGAACCGGGGCTGAGCGCGCATCCAACCTTCACCGCCATAGTGGATAAAGTCTACAAGACCGGCGATTACGAGGTTGTCTTCGAGCTGAAACAGCCTGACTCCAGGTTCCACACCCACTTCCTGGATCGCTGGGGCTGCACCCACATCATGCCCAAGCACGTCTTCGAGAATGTGGAGGACGTTGTGACCTTCGAGTACAACCCGCCGGTAGGCTGCGGACCCTACAAGCTGCACAGCTTTGACCCCGCGGGTTACTGGACGGCCTGGGTAAAGAGGGATGACTGGGATCGGAGCCCAACTGGCATGCTCTTCGGCGAGCCGGCACCCAAGTATGTGCTCTTCCAGACCTTCGCCGACAACAGTGCTAAGGTCCTGGCTCAGCTCACCCATCAGCTGGATGTGGCCGACTATGATGCCGAAAGCTTCGCCGCGGCCATGGCCCAAGGCGAAACCATCAGGGCTTACCAACCTGGCTATCCCTGGGTAGTCAACAACGACCCCTGCATCACCGGTATCACCTTCAACACCGCTGTAGAACCGTTCAACAACAGGGAAGTACGCTGGGCTTTGGTACTGGCCATCGACATCGTTGAGTACCTGGCCCAGGCGGTGGACGGACAGGCCACCTTAAGCCCCATCCACATTCCTTACCTGGGCGCCTATCCCGAGTACTACCACAAGCCCATGGAGGAGTGGCTGAAGAACTTCGCATTGGATCTGGGCGATGGCGAGCTGTTCTACCCCTACGATCCCGATGTGGCCCTCCGGGTTGCTGAATACGCACGCCAGAGGGGCCACGCAGTGAGCGACGATCCCGCCGAACTCCGGGAGACCTTCGGTATCGGCTGGTTCAAGTACGCTCCCGATGTGGCTGAGAAGCTCTTGATCAAAAACGGCTTCAGCCGCGACGCCAACGGCAGGTGGCTGCTGCCCGACGGTACACCCTGGAAGATCACCATTACAGATATCAACGACGTAGCGCATCACCAGTTCAAGAACGGCAACGCCGCTGTGCAGCAGTGGAAGAAGTTCGGCATCGATGCTGAATACTTCGCCAGCGATGCCTACACCACCCTGCAGCAGATGGGCGACTTCCAGGTGGGTGCGGTCTGGCCGGCCTATGAGCCTTGGGGTGCAGGCGTAGACCTCTACCGTTCGCTCCAGATCTTCGACTCTCAGTATATGGCGCCCCTGGGTGAGCCCAACCGCGGCCACGGCTCCAGGTGGTCCACACCTGAGATGGATGACATCATCAGGCGCATGCGGGCCACGGATCCCACCGATGTGGAGGCCACGGTGGCGGTATGTACCGAAGCTCTGCAGCTGCTCATCGAAGAGATGCCCAGCATCCCCACCTACGGCTACTCCGGCTTCCTGGCTTGGGATGAGTACTACTGGACCAACTGGCCCGGTGCCGAGAATCCCTACATGGGTCCCTACGGGCACTGGGGTACCCTGAAGTACATGCTGCCCTTCCTGCAGCCCACGGGGAATAAGTAAACTGCAAACCGGCGCGGTGCAGCCCCGGGCTGCACCGTGCTGAACGGCAAATAGCGAACAAGGCCCTGGAGTGTTCCGGGGCCTTTTCCGTTCTCAATGGGGAGCCGAGCTGCCGCGGCTCTTTTTTCCTGCTGGTTTACGAAATCTGTAAGAGGAAAAAGGCGTCTTAGAGATAATAAAAGAATAAGGGCTGTTTTGTGGTTCAGATCTGGGGGAGGGAAAACCATGCAGCGTCTGGTGCCCTTTGTCGTGGCTCTGGCTTTGGTTTTAGGCGGTACGCACCTGGCCCTGGCCTGCAGCAGCTTTGCCGTTTACGGGAAGAACGGCCCCTTTTTCGGCATGAACGTGGACATGCCAACAAGGGCGGAAGCCGCGGAGAGCGCTGTGGGCTTTTTTGAGCACCAGCACAATCGCCTGGCCCTCAACCGCCGCAGTGATGTTGCGGTGTTCCGCTACGATTACATCTTTTTCTACACTGACCGGGGAGTGTTCGGCTGCACCCAGTATGCCCAGCCGACGTTCACCATGAACCCCTCTGACAAGAAGCCCGTGGATTGGAGCCATGCCCAGGTCTCTGCCATCGACTTTGAGCGGGCGGCTGACGTCGTGGTTTTTTTGGAAGAGCGCAGGCTGTGGGCCGACGGGGAAGCCGATTTCCACTGGCTGCTCGCGGATACGCAGGGCAATGCGTTTATTATCGAACCGGGAGCCGATGACAACCACATTCTGCCCGGGGAGGGCGGCTTCACGGTTATGACCAATTTTTTCCACCACTACTTGGAGGACGGGTTTGCCCAAAAGTTCGCCGAGAACTACCCCGGGGCAGACCTTTTGGACCTGCTGGATCACGACGGGCGGTACCGCAGGGGTGCAGCCCTGATCCGCTCTAGTTTAGATCACTTCGACCACCTGAAGGGCTTGGAAGTGCTCAAGGCCATGAGCAGCCCCATCACCAAGGTTTCGGTGGTGATCGACGCCGGGGAGCAGAAGGCCTATCTCGCCCTCTTCCGGGACTTCTCCCGCATCTGGGAGGTGGATCTGGAGGCGGGAACCATCGCCACTTACATGGGCTTTGCCCAGGAGCGCTGTGAGGAGCTGAGGAATTACACCGTGCCCCGGCTGGCGATGTGGGAATAGGGGAGGCGGAAAGGGCCGGCCTGCTCATAAAGGGGATGGAAAGGAGGGCCTTTGGGCCGTATTCAGCCGGAACCTTGAGTGCTGCATATTTATCGGGCTTTAACTTCAGCGTGGTGAGTGTTAATATAGATGTTGGGCGTCCGCAGTGCCGCACACCCAGTATAATAAACAGCAGAGTTCCGGAGAGTCTCGCAATACTTAGGAAGGAAGTGTTTTGAAAATGAATTGGCTTGTGCTGGTTTTCTTCGCAAGTGTACTCGCTCTAGCCTATGCAGCTAAAAACTTCTACGCGGTAAAGAAGCTCGACGAAGGTACGCGCGTAATGAGGGATATCGCGGCCAGCATCCGCACGGGGGCCACCGCTTTCCTAAATTACGAATTTCGTGTAATTTCCCTGATTGTTGTGGTGGTTGCTGTGGTCATGGGTGTGCTCGTGGGCTGGTATGTGGGAGCGGCCTTCCTCATCGGCGCCACCATGAGCTCGCTGGCAGCCTTGGTGGGCATGCGGATCGCTACATACGCCAATGTGCGGGTATCCAACACCGCCAGGACCACCAAGAAACTGGGTAAGACCCTGAAGGTGGCCTTCACAGGCGGTTCTGTTATGGGTTTGTGTGTGGGCGGCTTTGCGCTTTTGGGCTTGGTTATCGTTTATGTGGTTTTCGGGCTTCTCCTGAAGCAGCTTTCCTTGGAGAACGTGTACCTGTTCCGGAACTGGCTGGGGATTGAGTTTTCACCCTTTACCATGACTATTTCCGGTTACGCCCTGGGGTGTTCGATCATTGCCATGTTCTTCAGGGTTGGGGGCGGCATATACACCAAGGCGGCCGATATGGGTGCGGACCTGGTGGGTAAAGTGGAAGCCGGCATCCCGGAAGACGACCCCCGCAACCCCGCGACCATCGCCGATAACGTGGGCGACAACGTGGGCGATGTGGCCGGCCTTGGCTCGGACCTCTTGGAAAGCTTTGTGGGCGCCATATCTTCCGGTGTTATCTTGGCTTTCCACCTTTTCCTTTCCAGCGAGGCCAAAAACGGTGGGATCACCCCCTCGCTGCTGCAGAAGATGTTCATGTATCCCGTGGTTCTGGCGGGTCTCGGTCTTCTGGCCTGCATTATCGGTATTGCCTACATCATCCTGAAAAAAGAGCTCTCGGAGGATCCACACCGGGAACTGAACATGTCCACCTGGGTATCCGCGGGCCTCACCGTGGTGCTGGCTGGTCTTGCCGGCTGGTATATGTTCCGGGGTGAGAACCTGATTGGCGTCGATTTCAGACTGGGAGCCTTCTCTCCGTGGATAGCCGCGGTCTTGGGCATTGTGGCCGGCGTTGTCATCGGCCTGATTGCCGAGTACTACACCAGCTATGATTATGCACCAACCAAGAGCATTGCCTCTGCCAGCTTAGAGGGCCCGGCCCTCACCATCACGCAGGGTATGGCGGTGGGTATGCGCTCCACCATGGCCCCGGTTTTGGTTTTGGGGGCAACGGTTATCGCCGCCTACGGCGCGGCGGGCATGTACGGCATTGCCATGGCCGCGGTGGGCATGCTCTCCTTTGTTTCCACAACGGTTACCGTGGATACCTACGGTCCCATCTCCGACAACGCCGGCGGCATTGCGGAGATGAGTAAGCTCGATGAGGAAGTGCGGGCCATCACCGATAAGCTTGACTCGGTGGGGAACACCACCGCGGCCATCGGCAAAGGCTTTGCGATTGGTTCCGCAGCTCTGGCGGCCACATCCTTGATGGTTGCTTACATCTTCTCCTTCTCGCCGCCGGAGGTGGATCCCATCTTGGACATCATCAACCCCATGACGCTGGTGGGAGCCATGGTGGGTACTGCCCTGCCTTATCTGTTCTCCGGCATGCTCATTGAGTCGGTGACCAAGGCAGCCCGTAAGATGGTGGATGAGGTTCGCCGTCAGTTTAAGGAAAAACCGGGCATCCTGGAGGGGACAGAGGAGCCCGATGTCAACTCCTGCGTGTCCATTGCCTCCGAGGGCGCCCTGCAGGAGATGAAGCTGCCTTCCTACATCGCCCTGGCCTTCCCGCTGGTGGGTGGGTTCATTTTCGGGGCCAACTTTGTGGGCGGTATCTTGATCGGGGCCATCATGTCCGCGATCATGCTGGCTCTGTACACCGGCAACGCCGGCGGTGCCTGGGATAACGGCAAGAAGTACATCGAAACCGGTGCCCTCAACGGGCACGGCAAAGGCGGCCCTGTGCACGCAGCTGCCGTTGTCGGCGATACGGTGGGCGACCCCCTCAAGGATACGGTGGGCCCCTCCTTGGACATTCTCATTAAGATCATGTCCACCATTTCCCTGATCGCCGTGGCCATCTTTGCTAAGTACAACCTGTTTGCCTGGCTGTCCGGCCTGTTTTAGGGGCTAGCCTATCCCGCAGGCACTTTCACAGACAAAAGACCGCCGATGCACCGGAGCATCGGCGGTTTTTTAGTGCCCTGGGAACAGAAAAGGTTACTCAAGAGGTAACTCGGGGTGACTGCGAGCCAGAAGGATCGTCAATCCTTGTATAGTACTGCTCTGTTAAGGGGAACGGCAGTGGATTCCCCAGGCGCTCCTCGGGCAGCAAACCTGAGGGGCCCTAAAGGAGGCACGGGCAATGGACCTGCAAAAGCTGCTTGAACGCATACCCGCCGACCGGGAGGAAGTGCTGCAGGCGGCAGTGCAGTGCGCCACTGCAGAAGAGCTCTTGGCTCTGGCCCGCTCCCAGGGCATAGAGCTTACTCCGCAGGAAGCCGGGGAGCTCCTTGCGCTGATCCATCCTCGCGCGGGAGAGCTTTCCCCGGACGAACTTGATGCGGTGACCGGAGGTTCGGGCGACGTCAAAAGGGGAGCAAGGAAGTGCCGCCGGTGCGGCGGGGATATGGAATACCGCTATGAGCGTCCCTGGGTGCACTGGACGTGTGCCAACCCGGCATGCGGGTACAAGACCAGGCAGTTCATCCCCTGATCCCGGGCTGGATGGTGTGGACTGCGGGATTGGAGCTGGCCGACAGGGTTCTGGAGCTTTGTGCTTCCCGCAGCCTCCTGAGCGGAGAGGCGCCCGGCACGAGTCGGCTGCACCGCCGCCCTGCAGGGGTTTGGGCAGGCGGGGTCAGGTACTGGGCGCAGATGTTTGTGAACTAAGTGGTTGGAAAGGAGGCGCAGCGGATGAAGCGGGGTGAGAACCCTGAAGATGCGCCAAAGAAACAAACCCGGGTCGAAACGGTAGAAGAACTGATCAAACTGGCAGAAAAATACAGTATCACGCTGACAGAAGAGGAAGCCGCCAAGCTCTTGAGGCTGATGCATCCCACAGCTCGCGAGCTGGGGGAGAGTGAGCTGGACGCAGTAACCGGCGGTACCCTGACGGGGCCCGGCATGTGTCCCCACTGCGGAGCTTGGTTTGATTGGACACAGGCGGACGATTTCTATGTGTGCCTGGGCTGCGGGTACAGACAGGGGACCAAGGAGGGTCCGTCCACGGACAGGTGAACAACTGGAGCCCACCTGAAGAGGTGGGTTTGTTGTTCCGCAGAAGGTAACTCCAGAGGTAACCGGGGACCTGCTTGCTGCGGCAGGAACTCGAAAGGACGAATCGTAATGGTTTACTACCTGAAAAGGGAGCTGTGCCCGGATGCAGGAAGGCCAGCACTGGAAGCAGATGGGAGGTATTGAGATGCAGATATCAAAGCTGATGAAGCATCTAGGGGAAAACAGGGAGGAACTGCTGAAGCAGGCAGTAAGGTGTGCGACGCCAGAAGAGCTGATGGAACTTGCCAACGAAAACGGTATCGCCCTCTCAGTCAAGGAGGCGGAACAGCTCATGGGTCTGCTGCATCCCAGGACCGGGGAACTATCCCCCGATGAGCTGGACGCGATAACCGGAGGGTCGGAAGACGAGGAGAGCAGCAAGGGTAAGTGTGATGAGTGCGGAGGTGAAATCAGGTTCGCGGGTGGAGGCTTACAGACAGTGTGGCAATGCACGCAGTGCGGCAAAGTGGGACGCTCGTGAGCAAGGAAGCGGACGTTCTGCCAGGACGAAACTCTCCAGCTGGACGCAGGATTAACCTTACCAACAGCGAAGCCATCATTGCCACAAAGAGCCAAGAGGGGAGCAGGTAGATGAGCTTGGTCTCGGACATTATCGGTATCGCTCTGGACTGCAGGGATCCAGATGCGCTGGCGGATTTCTACGCTGAGCTCTTGGGTTTGGAAAAGACCATTTCCAATGAGCAGTGGGCAGGCATTCACACGCCCCAGGGCATCATTCTGGCCTTTCAGAGGGTCCAGGAGTACGTACCGCCCATCTGGCCCTGGAAAGAGGGCCAGCAGCAGCAGATGGTGCACTTGGACTTCAAGGTTGATGACCTGGAGAAGGCCGTGGAGCATGCGGTCAAATGTGGAGCCAGAATAGCTGACACCCAGTATTATGAAACATCCACGGTGCTGATCGACCCAGCGGGGCATCCCTTCTGCCTCTGCGCGATGGAGTGATCAGACAGAAAACAAAGACCAGGGGCTTCTGCGTCAGAACGGCAAGGGAGCTTTCAGCGTTCCGCAAGGTAGAGCAGGCGCGGTGAAGTGATTTGACGGCTGGATAAAAATGGGATATACTTGAAGTGCTGCTTCACGAAGTGAATAGTGACCTATCAAGAGTGGGGGAGGGACTGGCCCGATGAACCCCGGCAACCTGCACTTGGTGTAAGGTGCCAAATCCTGCAGGTAACCGGAGAAAAGCCTGAGAGATAAGTTTCCCTTTGGCCTTCCTGGGTTTCCTGGGGAGGCTTTCTGTTTGGGGAGGGAGAAAAATGGACTACCTTAAGCTGATCACAACCCGATTTGTCCGGGACAGGCTGCGGGAAACGTCCTGGGCGGACCGCTGGTACATCGAGGATCTGTACCACATCGAGCGCTTCGTGAAGCAGGGCGGGGTTAAAAGCGTGATGCAGGGCTATCACCGCCAGGCGCTCATGCTGCACCATCCCGTGGAATGGGAGTGCATCTCCAGGGAAATCACCACTGGGGAAGTGACTTCGCCTCAAGAGTTTGCCCAGCTGCTGCGGGAGCACAAAGAAAGGGAAGCGGCGGAAAAACAGGCCAGGCTGCGGGCCCGCCTTGAGGGGCGGGAGGCGTACGACAGAGCCCACCGCGATCTCTGGCTGCAGATGGGCGGCAGGCCCTAGCTTGGCGAGGCTTTCTCCGGCCGTCCTGCACGGACAGCAAGAAAAATCAAGAAACAGGGTCGTTTTTCCGCTATGATCAGCACAGGGCGGTTGAAGTGGGGTGAAAAAGTGATGTACGAGTGGCACCGGTACATCCAGACGATCGTGGATGAGATCGATCGCTGCATCAAGAATGGAAACAGCGAAGCGCTGACGCTCACCTTCCTTGCCCGCAGGCTGGGTTACTCCGAGTTTCACACAACGCGGAGGTTCAGGGAAATTTCAGGCATGCAGTTCCGGGATTACCTGCGCCGCCGCAGGCTGGCCTTTGCCCTTTTGGCAGTGCGGGACAGCCAGAGGAGCATCCTGGATATTGCCCTGGATCACGGTTTTTCCTCCCATGCAGCCTTCACCAGGGCCTTTAAAGATGCCTACGGAATGACCCCCAGTGAGTACCGCAAAAGCCCCAAGCCTGTGGTCCTACGCATGAAAATTAACCCCTTCGACCGCTACTTCTTAGGATTGGGGGAGATCGGCATGGTCAAGTCAACTGGCGGTGTAAAGGTCTACTTTGTAACCATCCCAGCCCACAAGTTCCTGCACATTAAGAACTACGAGAGCCATGGCTACTGGGATTTCTGGGAAAAGCAGAGCCAGATTCCGGGTCAGGACTGCGACACCATCTGCGGCCTTCTGGACAGCATCAAAGGTAAGCTGGATGACCAGGGCGGAAGCGGTCCCAACAGCGGCAGCGGACAGTGCATGGGTTACATCAGCGATCCCAAAGGGCCGGTGGGCGAGTGGGGTTATCCCCGGGCCGGATGCTACGGTGTGCGGCTGCCACTGGATTACTCCGGCGAGCTGCCAGAGCAGATGGAGGTTATGGATGTTCCCGAAGGTGAGTACATTGTGTTCGAGCATGGGCCCTTCGACTACTACACCGAGAACAGTGCTGTGGCCCAGAAGATGAGAAAGGCTATGGCCGAGTTTGATTTCTCCGATACGGGCTACTGCTTCGACCATACCCCTGGGCGGGTCGCCTACTTCTACCATGAACCAGAGCGCTGTTGGAAGTACATCAGGCCGGTGCGGAGGGTTTAGACAAAAAAGGTGCTGTCCCTATGCAGACAGCACCTTCTTCCTGATCTGGCGTTAGCGGCCGTTCCCGTTCCCCAGGTGATGAGAACGATAAGCAGTGACTTTTTTCCCCGGTCCGCTCCTTTCCCGCTGGTCGCTGTTTCAGCAAATTCGTTTGCACTATCATACCCGGCTAACCAAGTCTTTCCTCCTACAAACACTTGTCGTTATTGTCCCCCTGGCACAAGAGGATTCTGAGCGTTTCCGCAGTACTAGTCAATGAGGACATAAAGAAAAAGGGGTCTGGAGGATATGCTCAGAAAGCTAAAATACCTTTCCCTGGTGTTTGTTGTGCTGTTTGTTTTGCCCCTGGCCGGCTGCGTGCAGGGCGGGAAAGAACCCCAGGCCGCAAGTATTGCGGGGCGCGTTGTGCTCGGGGAAAACGGCGGCGAGGGTTTGGCTGGTGTCAGTCTCTTGATCGTGGATGGAACGGATTCATACGTTGAGACAGATGCGCAAGGTCAGTTCAAAACCGCTGGTTCAGACAGTACAGTTATCATCCCCCGGAAAACCGGCTACCGCTTTGTCCCGGAGCAGCGGGTGGTGGGTCAAAGCACCGAAGTGGAATTCGATGCTTACCCCTGGGCTGAGCCTGATTTCTCCCGCTGGGGCGTCCAGTTTTCTTTCGCCAATCACTGGGATTGGGTTGAGACCATGGTCTTTTCGCCTGATGATCAGTACATAGTAACCGGCAGCAATGACCGGTCAATAAGGATCTGGCGGGCAGCCGATGGCCAGCTGATAGGAACCTTGGGCGGCCATGCTAGCGGAGTGAAGGTTATGGAGTTCTCTCCCTTAGGCAGCCATCTGGCCAGTGGATCCAGGGACGGTAAGCTCAAGATCTGGGACTGGCAGGCAGGCCGCGAGGTCATGACGCTGCCGGGTCACGCCATCACCCTAACAGATCTGGCCTGGTCGCCTGATGGGACGAAGCTGGCCAGTTCAGGTCGGGACAACAGAATCAGGATTTGGGATGCTGCTTCCGGAGCTGAACTGCAGACCTTTACGGATGAAAAGTGGGTGAGGACCGTTGCCTGGTCCCCAGACGGGAGTCTTTTGCTCAGCGGCGGCGATGCTCTGGACGTGAAGGTCTGGCGGGTGGAGTCGGGTGAGCTTGTAACGGAGTTCGAGATGGGGAACAGGGTCATGGTCATGGCCACTGCCCCCGAAGGCTCTTTGGCTGCCGTAGCTTTAGAAGGCGGGGCTCTAAAGGTTTTCAACTTCGAAACCGGAGAGGAGATGCAGCTCCAGGAGCAGGAAGGCGGCGTTACCACCTTAAGCTGGTCCTTCGATAGCCGCTACCTGGCTGCTGGTACAGACAAAGCCCTTCACGTTTGGGATATGGCAGATGGGAAGCTGATGCAGAGCATCCCCACGGGAAGCCATATTTTGACTCTGGCGTGGAGCAGAAACTCGCAGTTTTTGGCCAGCGGCAGCTTCCGGGGCATTATGGATCTCTGGTCGGCAGAGTCAGGCGAGAAGCGGTGGGGGATCACCGGACACATCCGTGCTGTTAAAGCTTTGGCCTGGTCGCCCCAGGGAGATATCCTGGCTTCCGCCGGTGAGGATGTTGTTGTGCGGATCTGGGACCTGGCGGCAAGGGAAGAACGCACCCAGCTCTTGCCCACTCCCGGCGGGCCTCTGGAGGATTTGGCCTGGTCACCTGATGGGACTTACCTGGCCGGCGCTGGGCATGACCTGCTGGTGCGGATTTGGAACGTCGACACTGGGGAATACCTCGGTGACTTCACGGAACGCATCAGAAAGCCCTTTGTCCACGCCGAGGGTTTCGAGTTTGCCGTGGGCCTGAAAGGTGTCAGCCATGAAGATGTCATTTTCGCGGTGAGCTGGTCCCCCGATGGCAGGAAGCTGGCCACTGCCAGCTGGGACAAAACTGTAGCTATTTGGGATGTGGCGGAAGCCACCCAGGTGGTTGCCATACGGAATCCGGGATGGATCGGCACCGTTGCTTGGGCTCCCCATGGCGATCAGGTTGCCTTCGGGGGCTACGATCAAGCTGTGTATGTCTGCAGCGCTGAAACGGGGAAGGAAGTCAAGAAGCTGGAGGGGCACAGCGACTGGGTCCGCTCTGTGGCTTGGTCGCCCGATGGCAAATACTTGGCCAGCTCCGGTTACGACGGGTCGGTTTTCATATGGGATTTGGGAACGGGCCAGATGATCAAGGGGCTGGGCGCGGACAGCTACGTAGTTGCCGCCCTGGAATGGTCCCCCTGCGGTCGCTACCTGGCCGGGGGGAGCCACAGCGGTACCGTCCGCATCTGGGATGTGAGCACAGGGGAGGTTCTTTATACGTATCCGGGCCGGGTTTTGGGCCTCCAGACTTTAGCCTGGTCACCTGAAGGGGATCGGTTGGCGATTACGGAGTATAACTCCATCATCATCCTGGGGGAACGCGATTGAGCGCCTAAAGGGCACGACTAAGGCCGCAGAAGCTGCCCTCCAGTCCCAACAAAGGCCAATGTAGTCTTGTGAGTCCAACGAGTCTTCTCAGCTCATCGTTTTTGAACACTGCGAACTGCAGAAATCTGGCTATGACCCGTTGACAGAATTGCTTAGCGGTATTCCGCGGTTGTGTGTTGTCCAAAAGATGGAAGCCTTGTCCTGGTGGAGAGCGGCAGCCCTTTAGTTACCAGGCAAGGCTTCTGCTTTTCCCTTGTTGAACTGGCAGGTCCTTCCCCAAACCTGCTCTGATCCTGCTGTGGTCAACCCAGAAGACCATGGCGACTACACGTAGCGTTGGCATCTTTCGCACCAGGGCTTTCCGTCCTCCGAGCCTGGTATTATAGAGCTGCAGTGTGGGCATCGTGTGAGGGGCTTAAATGTCCCACCAGTCACTTCCTTCAGCTCTTCGTCCACAAGTTCCTGCCCTTCCCCCAACGGACGATCCTCTCGACCTTTGGGCTGCACGCGAACTACCTCCTTTCCACTGAGTTTGTGCACTGCAGGCTGTTGTCAAGACGCCATGGTTGTCCGAAGGCCGCAGTAACTCTAGGCAAAGATAAGGGAACAAGGGCGCTCGCCTTCGTGGGGGGGCCTGACCGGCTGAAACTCCTGCAGTTTTCCGCCGCCCAAATCCATCCCACTACGTCATTATACATAGGACCATTATTCACACTTTCTTGCAGTTCCTGCCAAGGTTCGGTTACCCTCAGTAACCTCTTCGCTTGTTTTTCCTTTGCCGGGTAGTAACGCTATCCACGGCCGGCATGAGGCGACGTTTCATTCCTGGGTCGTTCTTGGGATCAACAAACAGTATTCGAAAAACAAAAAATCCCCAGCTTCTGCTGGGGTTCACTTTCTTGATGGTGCCGAAGGTGGGAGTTGAACCCACACGGGCTTGTGCCCACTGCGCCCTGAACGCAGCGCGTCTGCCATTCCGCCACTTCGGCTTGCCTTTTATACTTTAGCACGCCTTTGGGAAAAAGTCAATTGTCTGACCAGGGAAAGCGCGAAAATTCTTCTGTGGCTCATTGTAGAATGAAATGCAACACGAAGAAATGAATGGAACCACAGCCAGAAACCCTGTATGATGTTGGTATCCAAACTAACACGATACGGAGGTTTCGGCTATGGTTCCTGAACATAAGAATACCACATCTCGCCGCAAGTTTAAACATCTCTCTGCGTTCGAGCGAGGTAAAATCAGTGCCCTCCTAGACCAAGGTCTAACATTCAGGGCCATC
>NZ_JBHGXH010000347.1:0-1241 GCF_041936445.1 Candidatus Darwinibacter acetoxidans
AGCTCTCGTGGCCCTTGAAAGGGCCTGGCGGGATCAGTCCACCGATGCACTGGGCATCGTAAAGAATATGTATGGGGAATTCGTCACCAACATTGCGCTGTAAGCCTTACGGCCCGCCCCGAGCTTATCGGGGCAGAAAGGGGAGAGTGAAAAATGATTAAAATTACTTTTCCATTTTCCGAGGAGCTGCTCGACGAGCTCTTCGCAGAATTCGATTGGGAGCGGCAGGACGCCGGGTTGCCGCACCCGGTGACAACCGGTAACTGCAGCACCGGTCATCCCCGCCCTCGCGGGCGGGACAATGGGGACAGCGGCGAGTATCAAAATGCCGCATGCTACTGCCGCCATTGCTATCCAGGGAACCCGGCGCGGATCGCCTGGGACCGGGAGGCGAACGCGATCACCGTTGAGGCGGACGAAGGCAGCAGTAAGGCTTTCCGGGCGATTCTTACGCATCGCCGCCTGCTGCGGCCGCTTGTGGGAGGTGTCATGCTCACGTCCATAGAGGATCTCCGGGGGCTGCGCTTGATCAGCTTCCCGAATGAGGATGATTAACTTTTCTTGCGGCCACCCGCCCCGGGGCCTGGTCCGGGGTAACTAAAATTAAGGAGGAAGAGAAATGTCAAAAGAAAAGATTATCCGCGAGAACGTTTTTGACGAGGATGGTAACTTCATCGGCTGGTTCGACCGGAATAAAGCCGAGCGGTTCAACGAGGCCACCCGCTGGGACGGGAATAACCACATCAGCATCGCCACCGGCAGCCAGTGGGACCATCAGGCGCTCTACCATACCGCCGGCGGGCGCTGGGTGCTGCATTCCTGGAGCCAGTGGGACGGCAGGCCGGAGCGTTATCGGTTCATCGACAGCGACGAGGCCCGGGAGTGGTTACTCTTGAACGAAGAGGATGAAGCGGTTGAGCGTCTCTTCGGCGAGATCGAAGATGAGGTAGGCCCCGGCCGGCCGGAGATCGGCAGGCCGATCATCGCACACCTGCCGCCGGAGCTGACCGCGCAACTGGACCAGGTGGCCGAACGGGACGGAGTGCCCCGGGCGGAGGTCATCAGGCGCCTGCTGACGGAGGCGCTAAAATGAAGCTACGCACCTGCCCCGCCTGCGGGCGTCGGGGCGTGACGGAGAAGAAGGGCCGCCGCGAGGGCCGCTACCGCTGCAGATACTGCGGACACTACCCCTTCTGGTTGCAGCCGCCGATCTTCGACGAGGATCGCCGGGAGCTGATCGC
>NZ_JBHGXH010000348.1:0-4197 GCF_041936445.1 Candidatus Darwinibacter acetoxidans
CATCTCAAAGGCAAATTTAACATCACTGCGGTGTTGGATAATCAAAACCCCCTATCCCGTCATTCAACTTTTAGCTTCTCGGAAAGGTTCAAATCAGCCAATATCTGCTTGAGCTCGGCCTGGAAATTAGGAGCATATTGCTAAGGCCCCTTCTTCTAACTGAAAGATATCAGTATAACCTGTATTTTTTTCAATAATATATCTATTTCATTTATTGCGCCTCATCTAATCATTCATTCTCGAAACCGTGCGTTGTAAATTTGAGGGTACGGCTGTTTTCGGTGATAGTGCGCACAACATCTTCGGGAACACCGTCTTCAACTTCTGCTTCGATTTCCAGGGTTACTTTTACTTTAGCACCAACAAGTCCATCCAGGTGGGCGATAACCTCTTCGGCTATCTGGCCGGCATCGCGACCAACGCGGGTTGAGTCGAGCTCAACACTACCGTAAAAGCGTTTCGGCCTGGGCGGGGCAGGCGGTGCGCCTCCACCTTCTACATCACCAGTTTCTTCGCCAGGCAAGACAGTGACTCCGTTTTGCTCGTCTGATCCGTTTTCGTCTTTAGCACCATCGCCCGGTGGCACCGGCGGTGTCCCTTCAGCTTCAAGCTGTCTTTGTGCAACCTCGGGTTTAACCAGAAGGCCCTGGGTCAAGCTGTCGTAGATAATATTCACCTGTTCTCCACCACGCAGACCGCGATAACGGCCGGCGGTTTCGTCATAACTTTCAGCATAAGCAAACGAATCTTGCCTCCATGTAGGTGAAGAGAGACCGCTGCGGATTGCATCCAGTAAAACTGCGGGCTCTTTAAGCCTTGGCAGGTAAAGGTAGCGCGAATAATCTTCGATAAGCTGTTTTATAGCCACATAGTCTCCACGCCATAGGGGTATCTGATCCAGATCCATCCGCAGGCGAGTAGCCGCAAAAACGGTAATCAAAAGCTCATCACTGCGCAGCTTTCTGCAGGCACGTTCTGCAATGGGCTGCTGGCCGGTAAGCCTGAAGCTTTCCCATTTCACCTCCGACTGTGGATTCAACTGGACAGGAACCAGCAACCACTGGTAGGCTTCAGGCATCCTGGCCTCGACGAAGCTGTCTGCAGAGGCTTTATGTGCTTCCGCCTGCTTTACCTGGGAAGATGAAAGATCCAGTTCTTCATGTTCATTAAGGATGGATTCCCAGGCCAAGTAATATCGCACCGCTTCATCAAGTTCTTGCAAGCGGGTCTTGTCTGCCGCGAAAAAAACAAGGGCGTTCCGGTAAATGCGGGGCAAACTGCCGCGTGTTTCAAGGATCTCCTTAGCATATGCTATGGCCGCGCTTTCTTTCTCCTTGCTGTGGGGATAATCGATACCAAGAACTACCAGCCCGGCATCCTGCTCGTCGGGAACATCCTGCCCCGAACTTGGCAAGGGGTGGATGCGGTTAAAATCACCGGTCTTGCGTAAATCGGCCCTCAAGCGTTTATTAATCTCTTCTTCTACTTTATCCGGCTCACGTCTGAGCAGTTCAGCCCGATCCTCGGCCAGCTTGGTAACCGTGGGTTGGGTGGAGTACCAATAGCGAGTGCCGTCCACATACAAATAGGTTGCCTCTGCCGCCAGTCTTCTTAACGCGTCTCCAAAGAGAGCGGGCGTCTCGCCAGGCATGACACAACCCAGCCTTACCCGGCGATCCTCCAGGCCGCGGTTGGCAGCCGTTGTGATTGGCGCCGAACCTAGGTAGACCGTCCGGGCCACTCTCCGGCAAGCGGAATATCTTCCGAGATTTGGAATTTGCGCGTCAATCTGCAACGGCAGCGAGTTGGGACCGTCAACATCCTTGGCAATTACCGGGACCCAGTTGTCGGAAAGATAACGCGTTAGTTCAGTTTCCACACGGGGATCATCAATGGGGATATTACACGGCAAAATAAGCGGATTTCGATCTTCTTTTTCCCAAAGGCTGTGAATCACCGCAGCCATCAGGCGCAATACGCCGCGGGTACGTTGAAATTTCACCAGTGTCGACCAGTCGGTATAAAGGCGATCGAAAATCTCCGGGTGAATCGGGTAGGCCGCTTTTAACCGCTTCTCGTAATCTGCCTCCTGGCACTCAGGCGGGAACTCCTGGTGCTGCGTCCGGTAAAGATCGGCGAACGCCCGGGCAACCGTGTCCCGGGCCACGAACTGTTCGTTTTCGACCAGAGGTTCGAAAAGGCGGCGGCGAACGATCTCAAAGCTCTCCTCTGCACTGGCCGGCCGCCAGGACGAATCGACACGCCCGATGACATTCTGCAGCCGGTCAAGGGCTTCGCGGCCGCGCTGCCCTCCCACTTCAGCATCATCGGTTTGGGTGTGAGGCGAAGCGGGCCACTCCGAGGCGGGTAAACTGACCACCAGGAGGCAGTTCTGGGCCAGCTTGGCCGATTCGGTGAGGACCTGGGCAAAAGAAAACTGGGTTTCAAAACTTCCTGCGGGCAAGATACTCCTGTCGTGCAGCTGCCTGGCGTAGGCAACCCATTCGTCGATCAGAATTAAGCAGGGGCCGTACTCATTGAAAAGCACCCGTAACAGGTCGCCGGGGCTGGTAGCTTTTTCGTCGTCGGCCCGCACCCGTTCATAAGCTTCCCGGCCGCCCAGCTGCCAGGCAAGCTCCCCCCAGAGCGTATGGACAACTACGCCATCCGGTTTAACGGAGGGGTTTGCAGGAGATATTTTATTGCCGACCAAGACCACGCGGCGGACGGTTGGAATTTGGGTTATACCCGCCTCTTCGATGATGCTGTCAATGCCGGCCAAATCGGCGGGCGGCGTCCCGGAAAAAAGATGATACAAGGCTAACATGGAGTGGGTTTTACCCCCGCCAAAATTGGTCTGCAGCTGGACCACCGGGTCACCGCCCAGGCCGGAGAGACGCAGTAGAGCACCTACCAGTAATCTCTTCAAGTTGTCGGTCAGAAAGGTTCGCCGGAAAAACTCAACAGGTTCACGGTATTCAGCACTTCCTTCTCCCTGGTACACCTGCCAGAGGTCGGCTGCAAATTCTGCCTGCTGGTAGTGACCGCCAGCTACATCTCTGTGGGGAGTAATCACCTCCCGCCAGGGCTTGAGGTTGCCTGCCACCGGGCTGGCGATAGCCGTGCCGGCTTTTTTACGCCTCTCATTACGGACCTGTTCATCAAAACGAACACGTAAAAGCTCCATCTTCATTTTTTCTATTGCCGCCGCCTCCTCTGCGGAGATGGCAGTAAGCAACCGGGCAGCAGAATCGAGGGCACGGTATGCATCGTCGCTGGAAAAAGCCTCCTGGTGAGCCCATCTGTTACGCACCTCCCGCAGCTCACTGACCAAGCTGCGCTCGGTATGTCCCAGGGTTTTACCGAATACCGGATTCCATTGCTCCCACATGATCCTCAAGACAGCGGCCACGTCGAGATGAGGTTGCTCTTGACCCTCGGGCCAGGTCAGTTCATGTTTCCACCCCTCCACGACCTTGGTAACCCAGTACTTGCCGTGATGGGCTTCCAGCTCCCGCTCGACAAAAGGACGGAGCCCGTCTTTCAAAAGATTCATCGCTTTTGCGACCCGTTCATAATTTGTAATGGCCATGGTTATTACTCCTCACCAAATAGTCTCTGTACTATTTCTTGGGGCCCCCTGTTCTCCCTGGCAAGACGCTCAATTTCAGGCCAGCTCTGCACCAGGCTGTTATAAGCCAGCGCCTCCCGGGCCCACTTTTTCCGCTCGCAGATGGTATAGAGGCGGTAAGCCAGTTCCCGGGCCGAATCGGCCTGGCCACCCAGCACGGCCAAAAGATCGGCGGCAGCCTCTTCACCCTGTTCCAGCGCCCGGATAAGATGGTGCACCGTCTCCCAAACGGTCAGCCGTGAATCGCGGGACGGGTTCCATTCTGCGGGCAGCTCTTGCGGGCAGAAAAGGCGCACCCGCCCCTCCCTTGAAAGCAAAATGCCGGCTTCGCCCAGGCCCGAAACGCTGGTGTTCTTGGCCTTGGAGAGGGTTTCGGCAAGGCCATATTCACCTTCGCCGAAGCCGAACTGTTCAAACCAAGCTACCGCCCAGCGGGTATCGGCATCGAAATCTCCTTCCTGCTCGGCCAGCACTTCGTCAAGTGTCTCGTTGATCAGGGCGAGGGCCTCCCGCACGCTCAGGGGGTTGCCCCGGGCATCGATTACCTGTGCGTAGCGGGTATATAT
>NZ_JBHGXH010000349.1:0-1613 GCF_041936445.1 Candidatus Darwinibacter acetoxidans
GCCACCTTGTCGGGGCGCCGCTCTTCCCATTCGTCCAGGCGGGTTTCAACCTCGGCCAGAACTTCCTGCCCTTCTTCGTTAGCTCTCTTTATCACGTCAAGGATCTGGTTCAGGCTCGATCTGGTGTAGTCGCGGGCCCAGTTGTCGAGGTAGCCGTCCATCCATTTCTCAAGCTCCGGAGTCATTCCGGCTACAGCGTTCACTTCCTCCGCGGCCAGGGCCTGAATGGTTTCGGTATAGGTAAGAAGTGCCGGCCTGAGCGCCCTCTTCATCCACTCGGGAGCGCCGCGGTAGTATTCTTCAAGCCAGGCGATGAATTCATGCTGAGTGCGCTCAGTAAGGGCTTTCCGGGCCTTGTCTAGGACCTGACTTTTCTCGCGCTTGACCACGCGCTCGGCGGCATCTTTAAAAAGCCTCAGGTAGCGGTTGGCCGTCTTGAGCTTCAGGGTTGCATAGTTGGTCTTTTTCTTCGCCCGCTCTTCTTGTTTCTGCCGGTCGTTGCCGGGTCTGGGCTCGGGGCTGCCGTCCTCAATCGCCACCATGTTGAGCGGGACATAGTGCTTGTCTCCGCCCTCAAAGGGGTTGTCGTTTTCCTTCGCCCGGATATCATTCTGTGAATAGACGCCGATGTTGAACATGGTCTGGTAGAATTCTGCCCGGGCTTTGCTGTCGCCGCGGAGTAGTCCCTCAACGCTGAATTCAGAGTAGTAAACCCGGCGCTCGTCCTTGACGAAGATGGACCGGGTGAATTCCTGCTCCCAGCAAACCAGGTAGGGCCTGAGGGAGAAGATAATAAACCCGATATTCATTTCTTCAATGCCGGTTCCCCAGGATGTGCTCTTCGAGTGCTCCTGGATCAGGTGAAGCGGCACGCCGTAGAACCGAGCGATCTCTTCAGTCTGGTAGCGCCTGGTTTCGAGGGCCTGTGCTTCGTTCGGGTTGATGGTCAGTTTGGTGAATTTTAAGCCTTGCTCCAAAAACATGACGCGGTGGCCTTTGGATAGGCCTGCGTATTTTTCGCTGAATGTCTTCCTGAATCGTTCGTATGCTTCATCGCTTAATTTGCCGGGATATTCAGCAATGCCGGAAGCGTTCGCCCCGGAGGAGAAGAACCGGCTGCCGAACTCCTCGGCGGCAAGGGAAAGGCCAATAGCCTCGCGGGCCAGGACGATCGGTTTAAATGTGTCGAAGTTCCCGGCGCCCACCCACTGAATGTGGAGCATCTGTTCGCGGTAAAGAAAGCGGGTCTGGCCGTCCATGGTGTAAACTTCGTAAAATACCTCATGCGCTTTCTGGTTCCGCCGCGGCATTACCCGGTCGGACGGGATCGGCCATAGCTCGATAACGTCGCCAGCCTTATTTCTCACGATCTCCGCATAAGCGTTCCCGGTTAAAAGCAGATTGACCATCATGATCAGCCGGCCGGTGTAAGATGTGCATTCCGCATTCCAAAGGGTGTGGAGCACAAAATAAAGCGGCAGGTCCTGTGCCTTTTCCTTCCCGTTTGCGGTGCGCCGGTAGGTGTGAAGCGGCAGGGAAGCAAGGACCTGGCCCAGCAGCCGGATGCAGGCAAAGACGGCGGTAACTTGTATCGCCGTGGTTTCGCTCACTTG
>NZ_JBHGXH010000350.1:0-16770 GCF_041936445.1 Candidatus Darwinibacter acetoxidans
TAAATGGCCTTAAATGGATATATTTGCTATTGAAAAGGTAGCGTCCGGTGAAATTATTGCTTTTGCTTGCTAGTGAATAGGAGAAAAGAGGGCGTTTTTCTTTTGCCCTAATGATTTTTTGACCACAACGCAAATGGCTTCGTTCCGCTAATTCTTGAAATTTCTACTGCAAAGGAGTAAGATTAAGGTGCCGGCCGGTGTGCTGAAAAACACCGGCAAATATTTCAAAGCCGCAATAGATCTGCAATTCCGGGGGAAGAAGCTCCAATGAAAAATTTTGCCTTTAGGCCGGGTTTGCTGCCGTTATTGCTGGGCCTGATCCTTTTTTTAAATGCCGGCTGCGAAAGGAGCCCTCTTCCGCCGGCGGCTGAAAAGGGCGGCCTGGAGGTTGTGACCACCATCTTCCCCCTCGCCGATATAGCCGGCCGCCTGGGCGGGGAGAGAGTTGCCGCCACCGCCCTCCTGCCTGCTGGAGCCAGCCCGCACACTTTCGAGCCCACCACGGAGCAGGCCAAAAGTATCTCCCGGGCGCAGCTCCTCTGCTACATCGGCGGGGGATTGGACGACTGGGCCGCAGAAGCGGCCACTGCCGGCTCCGGCAGCCTGGCTGTTTTAAATCTCGTCGAAGCGGCCCTGCAGCGGGGCTGGAAGCCGCAGCCAGAGGAGAGCGGGAAGTTAAACCCCCATCTCTGGCTGGATCCCCTGATCGTGAGGGATTACCTCTGCCCGGCCATCGCCGGGGCCATGTCCGAAGCGGATCCCCGGAATGCGGCCTATTACCGCTCCAACCTGGCCGCCTACCAGGAGGAGCTGACCGCCCTCGACGGCGAGATCCGCTCCTCCCTGGAAGGCTTGCCGGAAAAAAGCTTTATCTCCGTGCATGCCGCCTGGCATTACTTCGCCGCTCGCTACGGGCTCAACCAGGCGGCGGCAGTCGCCGAATTTCCCGGGCAGGAGCCCTCGGCGGCCTGGATTGCCAGGCTGGTCGACCTCTGCCGCAGCCACGGCGTCAGGGTGGTGGCGGCGGAACCCCAGCTCTCCGCCGCCGCGGCGGAGATGATCGCCCGCGAAATTGAAGGCCGGGTAGTTCTGCTCGATCCGCTGGGCAGTGAAGGGCTCCCCGAGAGAGACAGCTACCTGGACTTAATGCGCTACAATACGGCGGTGCTAAAAGATGCCTTCACAGGACAATAACAGCGCGGTCATTTCAGTGGAGAGGCTTTCCGTGAAGAGGGGCCCGGCCCTGGTGCTGGAGGATATCTCCTTCGAAGTGAAGCGCGGCGAGATGATCGGCCTCATCGGCCCCAACGGGGGCGGCAAAACCACCCTCCTGCAGACCATGCTCGGGTTAATCAAGCCCTCTGCCGGCCGGGTCCTGCTGCTCGGCTGCCCGGCTGAAAAGCTCGGCCCGGCCAGGGAAAAAATCGGCTACATCCCGCAAAGCCGCTCCTACGACCGCCGCTTCCCCCTTTCGGCGGAAGACGTGGTCACCACGGGCTGCTACTCTCCGCGGACGCTGCTGCGCTCGCTGAAGAAAGAGGAGAAGGAGGCCGTCCGCGAGATGCTGGCCGCGGTGGGCGCGCTTCACCTGGCCGGGCGCCCCTTCGGCGATCTTTCCGGCGGCGAGCAGCAGCGGGTGCTCCTGGCCCGCGCCCTGGTCCGCCGCCCGGAGCTGCTGCTCCTGGATGAGCCCTCCACCGGCCTGGATCTGGCGGTGCAGCAGCTTTTCCTGGAGCGGCTCCGCCAACTGCAGCAGGGCTACGGCATGACCGTCCTCTTCGTATCGCACGATATTCTCTCCCTGGCCGGCCTGGCCGACCGGCTCCTCTGCATCAACCGGACCATGCACATCCACGGCGAGCCGCAGCAGGTGCTGCACAGCCCCGCCCTGCAGAAAGCCTACCGCTGCACCTACGATCTCCTGGAAATGGCGGCGGCAAGCGAGGAAGAGCTCCCCCATGGCTGAAATGTTCGCTTACGGCTTCATGCAGCGCGCCCTGCTGGCGGCGGTGATAACCGGCGCCCTCTGCTCGGCGGTGGCCTTCTTTGTCGTCCTCAAGCGGCTCTCTTTTCTCGGGGTGGGCATCTCGCATACCGCCCTGGCGGGGATTGCCCTGGGCCTGGCCACGGGGCTGGATCCGTTCTGGTGCGGCAGCGCCTTTGCCGTGGCCACCGCGCTGGCCACCGGGCACATCAGCCGGCGGGGACGCCTCTACGAGGATACCGTTATCGGCATCTTCTTTGCCGCCGGCATGGCCTTCGGGATAGCGATGCTCAGCGCTTTGAAAGGCTACTACCCGGAGATCTTTTCCCTGCTTTTTGGAAACATCCTCTCCGTCTCAACCGCCGATCTGCGCCTGCTGGCCGCGGTGGCGGCCATAGTGCTGCTCTTTATCGCCATCTTCTTCAAGGAGCTGCTGGCCATATCTTTCGATGAAGAGGCCGCCCTGGCCAGCGGGCTTCCGGTCAAATTTCTTTACTTCGGCCTGCTGGCGGCGATGGCGCTGACGGTGATGGTTTCGGTCAGGCTGGTGGGAATTGTGCTCGCCTCGGCGCTCCTGGTAATCCCCGCCGCAACGGGATACCGCTTCAGCAGGAATTACCGGACCATGTTTGGCCTCTCGCTGGCCACCGGAATCGGCGGCAGCGCCGGCGGCCTGATTCTCTCCTATTTCCTCGATCTTCCTTCCGGCGCGGCCATCGTTCTCTTCATGGCCCTGCTCTTTGCCATCTCCCTGCTTTACCGGCCCCGGGCCCGCTGAACCGGCATCCCGCGCCATATTCTATCGCCGGGCTGGCGGTGGCCAGGACGGCAAAAAAAATACAGGGCAAACCCCTGTATAGAAGAAATATATAGTGTAGGAGGTTAGGTTTGTGCTTGGCCTGTAAAATATTATATTCAACTACATGTCTTGATAATCCTTCAATAAAATATAAATTTTTTATTCGCACAATAATAAAATTTTTCTGTCCATTAAATTAGATGCGGGGCCGGTTAAAAATATGCCGCGGCAAATAACCTGCAGTTATAAAATCTTTTATTTCCGGACAGACTATAAGTGAAACAGAGGTCTGCTACGGCCGAGCCCAGGCTGCAGCGAGGTCCGGCGGGCTTCGCTGCAGCCGGCCGAAGGTTGATCACAGGTCTTGTTGGCTGTCGGGCTTGTGATCAGCCGGAGGGAAGATCGTAGCAGGTTCTCAAAGGCTCTGTCATAGTCAGCACGATTATGGCAGGGTCTGTCGGGATCTGTTACGGTCGAGCCAGGATCGGTAGAGGTTCTTCTCTACTTATTCACGCTCAGGAGACCACTCTGAGATCGGCAACGGTCACCTGATCGTTGCCGGTTTCAAGAAGGATCTTTACCGGTCGGGCAAAGGTTGATGGCGGTTCCAACTGCGGTCCGGTACAGCCGGAGGTTGTGCCGGGCTGCATCGGGATCGTTATCAGCCGGCGCGCAGGTCGTACCAGGCTTCTGTTTTCTTTTTTTAAGCCCCCCTGGCGCCGGAAAATTTACTTGCTCTTTTTTATTCGCTGAAAGATAATAATATAAACGGAGTTGATTTACCGGGAGGATTTTCAATTATGGAAAGCCGCGAAGTAGCCCGGGCGGCCATTGAAATTTCCATGACCCCCTCGCGCGAGGAAGAGTCCCTTTTAAAAAGAAAGTTCCTGGAGATGGGCATTAGGGCGACGGCCGTTGATTACGGCGGGGAATTCCTAAGCTCCATGCAGAAGGTCGTGGAGAGGGCGGTGGTAGCGGCCAGGCGGGAGCAGGTGATTGACGGCTCGCACCACGAGGAGGGGGCGGTTGCGGGGGCGGCCCGGGAGGCGCTCTCCCAGGTCATGCCCAAGGCCCTGGGCTTGAACGTGGGCGGCAAGGTGGGCATAGCCCGCGGCGGAGAGCATGTCGTCGTCTCTGTTTTCTTTGCCATTGGGCTGCTCCATCTCAACGAGGTGGCCATCGGCCTGGGGCACCGGGCCATTTAAGCCGGGAGCAGGAACCTGGCGCCACGCCGCATTGTCTTAATAATAAAAGGGGGCAAGGAAATGTTTAAGAATGGGAAAAAAGTTTCCTTGTTATTAGTGGGGGCGGCGCTGCTTTGCCTCTGCACCGTGCTGATGGCCGGCTGCAGCGCCTCTTCTGAAGGGGGTATTGCCGGCGGTGATTATAGTGGTGTGGCGCCCGGGAACGGCGAGTGGAAGAGCGAGGAAGAATTGCCCCCCATCGCCGAGGATGAAGAGCGGGGAGGAGAAGAGTTAAGCGGAAGTCTACGCTACGTTATCCGCGAGGGCTCCCTGACGCTCACGGTAGAAGATACCCGCGAGACGGTGGAAGAAATTGAGCGGATGACCGCCGAGAGCGGCGGCCTCGTCAGCGAATCCCGGATCTACGAGTCTCGCGAGGGGTATTATACCGCCGAGATGGTCCTGCGCGTTCCCGAGAACGAGTTTGACCGCTTCATCTCCCGCCTGCAGAAGCTGGGAGAGGCGTTAAATATCCATAAAAGCAGTGAGGATGTCACCCTCCCCTACCTGGACCTGGAGACGAGAATCAAAAACCTGGAGGCCGAGGAGGCGCGGCTGCGCGAAATCCTGGCCCAGGCCAAAACGGTGGATGATATTCTGCAGGTTGAGCGGGAGCTCTCCCGGGTGCGGGGCGAAATCGAGCTCAAGAAGATGAATTTTACCCGCCTGCAGGATCAAGTTGCTCTCTCCACCATCCATCTTCTTGTCCGGGAAGGGGCCATCCGCAGCCAGGCCATATCACAGAAGCCCTTTGAAAACATGGGCCAGCGGATGAAGGAGGCCTTGTTCCGCAGCATCAACTTTATCGCCTCGGCGATAGCCTTTATCCTGGTGGCCTTGACGGCGCTGCTGCCGGTGCTGGTCATCATAGCCCTGCTGGTATTGCTAATCCTCTTGCTGGCCCGGGCCAGACGCCGGAAAAAAGAGAACATCCCGCCCGGCGGGCAAACCCCGGCAATGTAAATTCGGGATGTAGGGTCCCGGGCATGCCCATGCGTCAAATTTGTAGGGGCGAGGCACGCCTCGCCCGCCAGTTGGGTAAAGGTGTTTTTGCTATAGTTGAAGCTTTTTCTCTAAGCGTGGTACTGTTTTTATTGCCGTTACGGGTTTGGGCGGCTCATGAGCCGCCCCTACAAATCTAGCGAGGTATGACAGGCCGGCTTATTTGGGATCCGCACAGGGCGTGCAGCCTTTTTGACTGGTTATGATAAACTAGGAACAATTGATACAGCGAGAAAGGTTGGGCCTTGCGCAAAATGAAGAGAAAGGCGCTTTTTTACCTGCTCCCCCTGCTGTCAGGGGTGGCGCTAATCCCGGCTTTTCCTCCCCTGGAGCAGGGCTGGCTGGCCTGGTTTGCCCTCATGCCGCTGCTCTACTTCTGCCTGCATGCCGGGCCGCGCCAGGCGCTCGGGGGAGCCTTCCTTTTCGGGCTGCCGCTGCACCTCTACCTGAACCTCTACCTGAGCCGCGTCCTCTTCACCTACCTGCCGCCGGGGCTGGCCGTGACCGCCATGATCCTGCTCATCGCGCTCCTCTGCTGCTTCTGCGCTCTCTTCACCGTCTTCGCCAGCTGCCTCCGCCGCCTGCAAAGCCCGCTTTTGCTGGCGGCGGCAATCCCGGCCCTGTGGGTGCTGGTGGAATATATCCGCTCCCTCGGCTTTATTGGCTACACCGTGGGCTACCTGGGCTATACCCAGTGGAGCTGCCCGTTCATCCTAAACATCTTGGCCGCCTCCGGCTACTGGGGCCTCTCCTTTGTCATGGTTTTCTTCCAGAGCATCCTGCTGCTGGCCCTGGAGAAGAGACTGCGCGGGAAAAAACTGGCGGCGGCAGCGGCCATCTTCCTGGCCCTCTTCTGCGGCGGCATTTTCCTGCCCGGCCTGGCCCAGGTGGAAATGGAAGAGGCCCCCATCCTGGCCGCCCTGGTCCAGGGCTGCGGCACCCCGGAGGAGAAGCTCACCTCATCCGGGAGGGAGAAGATCCTGCAGCGCTACCTGGAGCTGACCCGGGCGGCGGTGGAAGAGGAGCCCCGCGTGGAGCTAATCCTCTGGCCGGAGACGGTGGTTAACTTAAAAATGAAAGACGGCGCCCCGCAGCACCGCCGGGAGATGGTCCGCCTGGCCGAGGAGCTGGGAGTAAGCATCCTCTACGGAGCCCAGCTCTATGCGGAAGAGGCGCTCTACAATTCCATGATCCTGCTTGCGCCCGGGCAGGGCCAAACCCAGCTTTACCACAAGCGGCGCCTTGTCCCCTTCGTGGAATACTTTCCCCTGGAAGACCTTTTGAACAGGATCCTGAACCTCGAGAGCGGCATCATTCTCGGCAGCTACACCCCGGGAGAAGAGATCACCATCTTCAATTACCGGGGCCTCCCCCTGGCGGGGGTGATCTGCTTTGAGTCGTACTTCGGCGACTACACCCGCCTTTTTGCCCGCCGGGGAGGGCGGCATCTCTTTATCGCCACCAACGATGCCTGGTTCGGGAGGAGCATCGGCCTGGAGCAGCATGCCCAGGCGGCCGCGCTGCGGGCGGCGGAGATGGGCATCGGGGTCACCCAGGTGGCCAACAGCGGCATCTCCATCTCCTTCGACTACCGGGGGCGGGAGCTGCTGCGCACGGGGAAGGAGGAGCAGGGTTTCCATATCCTGCCGCTGGACCTGGCGCGGCGCGCCACCTTCTACCGGTGGGCGGGGGACTTCGTCCCGCCGCTCTGCCTGCTGCTGCTGGCCGGCTGCGCCGTCCAGGCGGCGCGGGGCGCTAGATGCCCTTTACAATTACCAGCGGGGTCCCGGCGTCGGCAGAGCCGCTGACCAGGTCGGCCAGGCTGGCGATAATATTCTCCATAAGCCTAGGCGTGGTCCCTTCGCAGACATCCTCGCCGCCGGCACGGGGATCTATCTCCCTGGCTTGAAGCAGCCTTTCGATCTCGGCGGCGCTTTTCCCCTCTTCGTGGAAGTAGTAGTCGGCCAGGTACTTATACTTGAACCCCTCGCGGTAGCGGTTCAGCCCCTCCGTGGCGGCAAAAGCCGGCCGGGGATCGGCCAGCTCGTAGATGCCGGTGGTGGGATCGCGGTAGGCCCCGTCGCCGTAAATGAGGACCTCCACCTCCACACCCAGTCTCTCGCGAATCAGCCGCTGCAGTTCGGAGACGATTTTTGAACCGTCCCGGGGAGCCAGCTTTATTTTCTCCCCGGCGGAGATGTTGCTGCCCAGCAGCCCCCACTCCGAGTAGGCGGCGCCGGAGTTGCACAGATCCTGAAGGGTGATGCAGCGCGGGTGCCGTGCGGCAATTAAAGCCCTGGTGCGGGCGCGGGAGTGTATATCGGCGGCCACGACGCCGTCGGGCTCGTAATCCAGGATCCGCAGGGGATCGTTGCAGAGGATGATCCGCGGCGAGGCTCCCGCCGCGCTGATGATGTCGCGATAAAAGCTGATATAGTCGATGCAGGTAACCGGGTGGGGAAATTTTCTCCCGGCCAGGTCCTCCAGGGTGATCAGATCCTTGCCCAGCGCCGCGGCAAATTCGGGGTCGATGACCCGGTTGCCCACCTCGTCGCAGGGGAAGGAGAACTGCACGATCACTTCGCCCCCGGCGAGAGCCAGGGCAAAACCCCGCAAAACCAGGGCAAAGCGGTTGCGGCTGGCGATGGGAAAGACCACGCCGAGCCTGCTGCCGGGCGCAAGCTGCAGCTTTTCCCGCAGCTCCGCAGCCACGTCGGCCGTGGTCACGTAATTGTTCTGGGCGCGGGCCACCACCGACTCGGTGATGCAGACAATGTCCCCGTCTTCCAGCAGGCCGTCGCGGTGGCAGCGGGCCAGCTGCTCAAAAACCGCCTGCACAATATCCGTCCCCGGAAGAATGACTCCCATTTTTACCCCAAAGGCATGCGGTCCCACGTATCCAGGCAGTTTAGCCAACAGCTATAACTCCTTTCCCCAAATGCAGGCAGAATCCGCCTGCAGCCTTTTTAATTCCGGCAGCAATTTTTGCGCTTCTCGATAATCGGCCCAGGTATTGACGTTAAAGAACGAGCACTGGCCGGGATCGAAGCACGCAATCTCGGAATACCCGATGTGCCGCACCCTGATTTTATCATAAAACGCGGTCACCTTGAATTCACCCCGTTCAATTTGCTTCCGGATGGGATCGAGGCAGGAGCGGCTGTAAAAAGCGTGCAGCGGCTGGTAGTAGCCGCCGATCCGGGGGACAACGACATCGTACTGCGGGGCGAAGGCGGCCATGTAGCGGACCAGCTCCAGGTTGATAAAGGGCATGTCGCAGGCGGCGACAAACTGGTAGGGCAGGCCGGAGAGGCTCAATCCCGCATGGATGCCCCGCAGGGGGCTCTTAACATGGCCGGTGAGCAGATCGCCGGTCAGCTTCACCGGGAGGCCGGCAAAGAGATCCTCGCGGTCGGTTACCACCGTAATCTGTTCGAAGAGCAGGCTCAAGCGGCGGATCATGATCTCGATGAGCGGTATTCCTTCCAGCTCCAGGAGAGGCTTGGGGTAGCCGAGGCGGCTGCTGTCGCCTCCCGCCAGGATGATCGCCCCGCCCAGCCGGGCACAGCTGCGCAAGGTTAACACCACCGTTTTATTTAAAAATCCCGCTTCTCTCGCCTCTATTATACCTTATTATTGCGGCGCCATCTCCTTGATCCTGCTCCGGCAGCCGACGGCTGCCATGAAGATGCAAAGCTCGTAGAGCAGCAGCAGCGGCAGCGCCAGCAGCAGCTGGGTAAAGGGGTCGGGAGGGGTGAGAACTGCCGCCAGGATGAGGATGACCAGGAGGGCGTACTTGCGCCCGCGCCGCAACAGCGGAGCCCGGACCAGGTCCAGCCTGCCCAGGGCCCAGGCGGCCAGTGGAAGCTGAAAGATGAAGCCAAAAAAAACATGGAAAGAGAAAAAAAAGGAAATATATTCACCGATGGACAGTTTCGGAGAGGCTCCCCCGCCGGCATAATCCAGCAGGAAACGGAGTACCAGGGGGAAGGCGGCGAGGTAGGAAAAGGCGGCCCCGCCGCAAAAAAGAAGGGCTATCCCGGTTAGAGCCCGCAGGCAGGTTTTCTTTTCAAAGGGAGTGAGGGCGGGATAGATGAAGGCCAAAATTTCATAGAGGATTACCGGGGAAGACAGCACCGCCCCGGCAAGGAGGGCCAGCTTCAACTGCGCCGTAAACGCCTCCGGCGGCGAGAAATAAACCAGGGTCAGCTCTCCTGCAGGGCGGACCAGGAAGCGGCGTATCGGCTCGGCTGCGGCAAAACAGGCCGAGGCGGCGGCTAAAAAAGCTGCCCCCGCCGCCATGAGGCGGCAGCGCAGTTCGGCCAGGTGCTGCAGCACGGTCATGGTGGCGCCATTGTCCCTGCTCACAGATCTGTCGATGCCTCCTGCGAATTGTGGTGCCGGCGGAGCCTGCTGTTAAAGCGAGATTAGCAATGGACGCCGCGAAGGGCACGGCCTCTCCTGAACTGCCGGGTAACTATTTTTTCCCCTGATCCTCTTCCGCAGCCGCGGCAGGGGGCTGGGGCTTCCCCTTGAGTCCCTCTTTCAACTCGTTAACGCTTCTGCCGATGGACCGGGCCAGCTCCGGCAGCCGGTTTGCCCCGAAGAGCACCAAAACAATAAGTAGAATGATAAGCAGTTCTCCTACACCGAGTTTTCCCCAAGGCATGCGCCTTGACCTCCTTCTCCTTTAGGCTTATTCTTGCAACAAAGCCAAATCCCGGCCCTCGCGGTAGCCTTCGCGCAGGGCAAGATGATCCAGCTCAAGTGTATAGATATCTTCCAGCTCCAAAATGACCTCGCGGCCGATCTCTTTCACCACCGCTGTCTTTAGGTAGCTCTTGCAGCGCTCGCAAAACTGGACCCTTCTCCCGGGATATTCGTCGGCGTAGAAATAGCCCAGCCGCTGCGGATCCCTGTTCCGGCAAAAGGGGCATTCCAAGCGGGGGAATGGCCAGCTTGTGCGGCAGAGAGAACAGCGAAGAATCCGGGCGCCATCTGCATTGAGCATGGCCATGCCCGGATCCTGGCCGCACACGGGGCAGCGCCCTTCGCTCCAGAGAGCCAGGTCCACCTCTTTCCGTACCGCTGCGGCCAGGGCGATATAAAAGGTGGCCAGGGCCTCCCTAAACGCGTGGGCGGCGAGTGAAGATTCTACCGGCCCGTCATCTGCCCATTCCCACTGGCAAACCTGCTTTTCCAGTTCCCTAACATTCAGCTCAATCCCGGCAAGAAATTGAGGCAAACCCTCTTCCCTCAGCTCCGGCCGCCGCATAATTTCCCGGAGCGGCTCCGCCCCGGGAAAATGGCGGATCACGGCTTCCACGATTTCGCCCAGGATACTCCTGAAAAGACCGGGATCAATGACGGGAGGAGCGTCCTTAAGCAGCCAGCAGCCCTGCAAGAGCAGCTTCCGGGCCTGCTCCCTGCTCCAGGAGCGATGGGGCTTGATCCGCTCGCCATAGCGCTCCTGCAGCCGAAAGAGATCGCCGAAAAAGCGGAAAAGGGGCTCCGCCTCCTGCTTCTCTTTCAAGTAGGTCTCAATTTCGCGATTCAGCTTCTCCAGGCTCTCCGTCTCCTTGGACGCCATGATCACTCCCCCATCCGAAAGCATTACTGCTTCTTTTCCGCATCTTCTTCCTCATCCAGAGAGAAGGCCTTGCCCGCGTCGTTAAGTGCCTGCTTCAACTCCCGCATGCCGCGGCCAATGGAGCGCCCGATTTCGGGAAGCTTGTTCGGCCCGAAGACTATCAAGGCTACCACCAGGATGAGAACGATCTCCATGAAACCAATTCCACTGCCGAACGGCACCGGGATTCACCCCACCGTTAAATTTAAGAGCCCCGCAGTTGCATCTTTGTTGAAAGATTTAACTATCTATCAGTTCTACACAATTGCAAAATATCCTCTCTTAAAATATGTTAAAATTATATAAAGTGATTAAAAAATTAGTCACCTCTGCTGTTTTTTCAGAGGTGACTGTAACTCGGGAGAGTGAAAAGAGAAGCGGCCGGGCTTTCTTTTAATCTCCCGCTTCCCGCGGGGTCAGCTTAAGGGCGACAAATAGAGCGGGCGCCAGCAGGGTAACCCAGATACCGCCAAGGGCGTAGCGGAAAAAGCGCAGCGCCGCCTGCAGGGCCGGATTGCCGGAGGAGAGAAGGGGACCCAGCCCCATGAGGATGCCGAAGAGCACCGCCAGCCCGATAACCGCCTTGAGCAGCTGTAGCGCCCAGTGCGTCCGGGTGTTGGAGCGCACCTTCTCTTTTTCCACAATGTAGCCTGCTGAAGCGCCGGCCAGGAGCCCCATCAGCTTCGGCATATCTCCCTGCGGACTGAGCACCGTCAGGATCACGGGGAGGCCCACGCAGAGGGCCAGGAGAAGCGCCTTGGAAAACTTCCGATCCCAGCCCCTTTCCACAAAAAGGCTGCTCAGCCAGGCGAAAAGCAGCAGCAGGGGAATGCCCATGGCATAGCCGCCCAGGATGTCACCCGGGTAGTGAAAGCCCAGGATGATCCGCGAAAAGGGAATCAGGAGCATCGCCGCAAGAGCCCAAATCCAAAACCACCTTCTCTTCAGCCGCATGGCCAGGTAGCCCCATACCGTCACCGCGGTGAAGGTGTGGCCGCTGGGAAAGGCGTAGCTCTCGAGCTGCTTCATCCCCTCGAGAGTAGGCCGCTCCAGCGCCGTAAGGTCCTTGGCCACGCCGCTGACCAGGCCGGAGACCAGCAGCACCGCCGCCGACCAGAAGCCGAGCGGCTTGTCAACGCACCAGATCAAAATGCCGAAAAAGATCATGTAGAATTCATCGTTGCCCAGGAAGGTAAAAAACTGAAAGAAATATTCCACCGGCTTTATGGCGCGGAACTGCTGCAGCCAGTTGATTAAATCCATGCTGCGGCTCCAATCCCAATAAAAATAGAGCAGCGCGCAACAGAGAAGCACCACCGCCCAGCAGAAAAGCAGCCAGAAGAGCTCCCAGCCCCGGCGCGAAGAGAAATAGGGCCTGGTTACAGGAGGGCTGGCCATGAAAAGTCACTCCCTTCAGTGATTTGCCTAAAAAGGCGATTTTCTCAAGGGCTAATTTCTCCCTCGCCGCAGCCCCTTCCTGCCTCGAACGGCTTGCCTTCTTCAAAGGGGGCATGCGGTCATGCAGTTGAAGCAGTAATAGCGGGTGCCCAGCGATAAGGATTGATAAAAATAAGCAAAATCCGCCTGCCGGATCATTTGTTTCTGCTTTTCGGGCGGGCTTTCAATGAACTTGTCCCAGAAGAAGACGTAGCCGCCCAGGCCGTAAGGCTGGGCATTTTTTATGCATTTTATCTCGTGGGTCCTCCCCTCTCCATCCAGGGCGGAGGCGGGGCAGCTTTCCACGCACTGGTGGCAGCCGTTGCATAATTTTTCTGTACAGGGGGGGTCGGGTGGCAGCGCCAAATCCGTGATCACCGCGGAATAGAGCACCCGGCTGCCCAGCCGGGGATGCAGCACCAGGTTGTTTCGCCCGAAGTTTCCCAACCCCGCCGCCACGGCGGCATGGCGCAGGGATACCGCGGCGACCAGGCCGAGCCGCCCGCGCTCCCTGTTCTCATAGTCAAATTCATTGGGATAGGCCCCAATAGGAGGGATCATCGCCCTGGCCTGGAAATCTTTTTCCAGGAGGCGCGCCACCATGTAAGTAGAGTAATCGATCACGCCCACGGAAAATACTCTTCCCGCCGCGGCCACGCTTTTATTACCGCTTTCGCAATTTGACAGCTCCCGGAAAGCAAGCACAACCAGCGACCTGGCACCCGGGAAAATGCCGTGGATATCAGGCGACAGGAGGCTTTTGTAATTTTCCACCGCCGCTATGCCCACATCCTCCGCTCCCAAATCAAGGGCATACTGTTTAATCCTCTCTTTCATTCGCCCTCTCCTCTCTTTTGGGGTAAACGTTTCGGGGACAGTTAAAGAAACGCGATATCCTTAGCTTCAGGGCAGGCGCGTAGAAAGGCAAGCATCCAAAAGAAAGTATACTTAAAATAGACTAAATATTCAAGCGCGCCCATATGTGCCGGGAATCCACTGCAGGCGGTGGATATGGATATGGTAAGAGGTGCGGACGGGATCTTCGGGAACGGACACGGGAATGAGGAAGCGCTCTTCGCGAAAAGCTGCCGCGGCGTGCAGCTCCTGAATAAAGGAGAAGGTCACCGGGCGGCCGGGGTGGGAGAAGCAGATGCTCCCGCCGGGCTTGACCGCCCCCAGGAGCACCGCTTTCAGGTAGGGGAGCAGGCGGGGCTCGTAGGCGATATCGGAGGCCAGCACCAGGTCAAAGCGCTCGCTGCAGCGATAATGGCGCCAGTCGGCCAGCAGCAGGCGGTAGCGGGACAGGCGGTGCAGCCGGGCATTGGCCTCGCAGAGGCTGAGCGCGAGGAGCTGAAAATCGGAGAAGGTGACCGCGGCCCCCAGCAGCCCGCAGGCCACTCCCGGCAGACCCACTCCCGCGCCCAGTTCGAGAACGCTCTTGCCGGCAAGTGCCGGGCCCTGTAGAAAATAGGCCGCCAGGCCCCGGGCGGCCGGCCAGGCCTCGGCCCAGCAGGGGACCTGGTCGGGGTCCGCCGGATCGCCCACGAGTTCCTCCATGTTGGCGGCCACATAAATCGGCAGCGTTTTCCCGCCAATTCTGACTCGAATCAGCTTTTTTTTAAGCGACATCATTTTTCTTCCTTTTCTGTAGCGCTCCCGCGCCGCACTGCGTCAAGAAGTGCCCTGGCCTGCGGCAGCATCTGCCGCGGCACCAAAATATCAATTTCATAGGCCTGGCCGCCCACTACCCGCATGGCCCCGGCCAGGGGGTCGCTGTCTTTTCGCCGCACCGGGATGGAGGCTTCGCGGAGCAGGCCGCAGACGATTTCGGCCTCGAGATCGTTGAACGCCTGCATGAGAAAGGCCCATTCTTCTGTCATCTTTTCCCTTACGCCCCCCTGAATGGCTTTTTATAAAACCCGAAGCTTCCCCTTTCAGGATATCTCCAAACCGCCGCGGCTATGCCGCCGCGCCAATTTGACGGGCCGCGCAGATAATTTTATGATCGCTGTAGCCCCCTTTATCCGGGCGAGAATTCCTGTGGCAAAGAGGCGGTATTCATGGTCTACCGGCTGAAAAACCTGGCGGAGATGGCCGCGGAAGCGGGCCTGGAGATGGCGGGCGTCGCCCCCGCCGCCGCCCCCCCTTACCTGCACTCGCTGCTGCAGCGGCGCCTCGACGAAGGCCGGGTCACCCCTTTCGAGGAGAAGGATCCGGCGCTGCGGGTGGATGCGGCCAGGCTGCTGCCGGGCTGCCGCAGCATCATCGTCGTGGCCATGGCCCTTCCTTTCCGGGATGAGGAGGCCCCTTCCCCGGCCGCCGGGCCCCGGGGAACGGTGGCCCGCTGCGCCAGGGGCCCCGACTATCACCTTCTCCTGGCCTCCAGGGCAGGGCGGCTGCTTTCGCTGATCAAAAAAGAGCTTCCTGCAGCACCGGCCGCGCGGATCCTGGCCGATCGCAGCCCGCTGGTGGAGCGCGAGCTGGCCCGGCTCGCCGGCCTGGGCTGGAGCGGGGAAAATTGCACCCTCATTACCCCCTCCAGCGGCTCCTACGCGGCCCTGGGAACAATCCTCATCGACCGGGAGCTGGAACCGGACGCCCCGCTGCCGCAGGGCTGCCGGCGATGCGGCCGCTGCCGCGAGGCCTGCCCCACGGGGGCGCTGACGGAGCCCCATATCATCGATCCTCACCGCTGCCTCTCCTATGTCACACAGGCGCCGGGGATTGTCCCGGCGGCGATACGGCCGCTCATGGGTGGGCGTATCTACGGCTGCGATCTCTGCCAGGAAGTATGCCCCCACAACGCGGCGCTGCCGGCAGGGCGCGGAGATAAGGAACAGCCTACCCCCTTCCCCCTCTTTCCGGCCCATCCCCTGCTGGAGCCCATTTTGCAGATGACCCGGAAAGAATTTGAGAGCACCGTCGGCCTTACGGCGGCCGGCTGGCGGGGGAAGAGCATTCTGCAGCGCAACGCGGTGATTGCCCTCGGCAACAGCGGTGACCGCGATGCCGTCCCGGCGCTGGCCCACGTCCTGAAGCGCGATTCCCGGCCGCTGCTGCGGCTGCACGCCGCCTGGGCCCTGGGCCGGCTCGGGGGAAGCCGCGCCCGCCGCAGCCTCGAGCTGCAGCTGCAGCGCGAAGCGGAGCCGGCCGTCGTGGCCGAACTGCGCCGGGCGCTGGAGCAGTCCGGCCCTTAGTTGTCCATCCCGCGTTCCAGCATGATCTGCCGCAGCAGGTCGGGCCGGTCAGTGATGATCCCGTCGACCCCCAGGTCCAGCATCCTCTTGAGATCGGCGGCTTCATTTACCGTCCAGACGTTGACCCGGTAGCCTTTCTTCCGGGCCCACTCCATGTATTTCTCGTCCACCATCCTGATTTCGGGATGGAGCGCTTCGGGCCTCAGCAGGGGGATAAACCAGCCCTCGCTCAGGAAGCGCGGCAAATCCGGCGCGTAGAGCAGCCCCACGGGAATCTTCTTGTCGGCCCACTTCACCCGCAGCAGGGCAATGGGGTTAAATGAAGAGACGACCACCCGGTCATAGAGGTCATGTTCCTGGATCACTTTCACTACCGCCTGTTCAAGCCCGTCTGTAGCCGGGCTCTCCGTTTTCAATTCAATGTTAATCAGCGTCTGCGGGTCAATTATTTCGATGACCTCCTGCAGGGTGGGAATGCGCTCCCCGGCGAAGGCCTCATGGAACCAGGAGCCAGCATCCAGCTGCTTCAGCTCGGCCATGGTGTAATCCTTCACCGGGCCCTTGCCGCTGGTGGTGGCATCAAGCTCGTAATTATGGATTACGGCTATTTCTCCGTCGCGGGAGAGCATCACGTCAAGCTCGATGCCATGGGCGCCCAGCGCTTCGGCAGCGAGAAACGATGAAATTGTATTTTCGGGAGCCGCCTCCGGCGCGCCGCGGTGGCCTAGACATAAAACGGCATGGTCACCATAAAAGCTGGCCATCGGATCCGGAGCCCAGGTCCAGTAGCGCACTGCTATAACCACTACGGCGAGGACAATCAGGCAGATTACAGCCGTAAACAGCCATAAGATCGCCTTGCCGATAAACCGAATAATTTTCAAGAAAACCCTCTCCCTTCCCAAAAGGCTTGCCGGTTGCTCAGAAACTCACCCATTTAACGGCCGGCGATATTCCATCACAAGCTTTGCGAACACCTCCTCCAGCCACGGCCTCATGGTACGGTTCATGAATCTGTATCGATAAAAATTCTTGATCTGCGGGAATAATCCTTTTTTTTGGTAAAAAAGCTGACCCATGCCTTCTACCGCGGATACAATTTCCCCGGTGCCCGGGCGGCAGGTAAACGGGCAACTCTATGGAATGAGATCTAAGGGATAAAATCACGTCAGAAGGAAGGAACAAACCGTGTCCAGCCTCATCATACCAGTCAAGTCAGGACTTAAAAAAAGCCTGCAGATGATCTGGTTCCTGGCCAAGATTATTTTTCCGATAACCTGCGCGGTACAGCTGCTGGAGCATTTTAACATCCTGGAACGGGCCGCCGCCTACTGCAGCCCGGTCACCTCCTGGATCGGGCTGCCTGGAGAAACGGTGCTGCCGTTAATGCTCGGTTTCTGGAGTAATTTCTACGCCTCCCTGGGCATAATCGGCGGCATGTCGCTTAGTTCCCGGCAGATCACCATCCTTGCGTTGAT
>NZ_JBHGXH010000351.1:0-1078 GCF_041936445.1 Candidatus Darwinibacter acetoxidans
TGCCCCGCCCGATCTTCTCCACCGTTTGCGGGGTGGCATACATGAGGCTGAAAAAGTCGGAGATGTCGAGGACGTGGTCTCCCTCGTAGTGGAAGGGGCGGGTGCGGTCAATCTGCTGCGCCGCCTCCTTCATCTTGCGGAAGTTGTCGCCGTATCCGGACTCGTTGCCCAGCGACCAGCTGAAGATGCAGGGATGGTTTTTGTCCCGCTCCACCATGCGCACCATCCGGTCGACGCAGGCCGCCGTCCAGCGGGGATCGCTGCCCGGCACGCGGCGGCGCAGCCCGTGGGTCTCGAGATCTGCCTCGTCCATCACGTAGATGCCGTAGCGGTCGCAGAGCTCGTAAAAGCCGGGATGGTTGGGATAGTGGGAGGTGCGGATGGCGTTGATATTGCCGGCCTTGAGCAGCTTGATGTCGGCCTCGGTAATCTCCAGGGGCACGGCGTGGCCATGACGGGGGTGGAACTCGTGCCGGTTGACCCCTTTCAGCTTGACGGACCTGCCGTTGATGAAGAGCCGGCTGTCCCTGATCTCCACCTTCCTGAAGCCAAAGCGGGAGCAGCGGACATCGAGGGGCTCCCCATTTTCGCCGTAGAGGAGCAGGAGAACCTTGTAGAGGTGCGGCGTCTCCGCCGACCACTTCCGGGGATTGGCCACCCTCGCCCTAAGCTGGAGAACTGTCTCCCTCAAACCATCGCCCTTCTCCACCACCGCCTCCGCTGCCATCCGCTTGCACTGTTCCACCGGGCGGCCCGCCTCGTCAAAGAGCAAGACCTCGAGGCGGCAGCGCTTCGCCGCGGGGAGACCGCAGGCGGCAATCTTCGCCTCAACATGCAGCTCCGCGTCCCGGTAGTTCTCGTCCAGGCCGCAGTAGATGAAGTAATCGCGAATCTGCAGCCGGGGCATGGCCAGCAGGTAGACATCCCTGAAAATTCCCGAGAGGCGCCACATGTCCTGGTCCTCCAGGTAACTCCCGGCGGACCACTTGTAGACCTCCACGGCCACCCTGTTGGCGCCCTCTTTAAGCAGGCCCGTAATCCTGAACTCGGCCGGGGTCATGGAGCCCTGGCTGTAGCC
>NZ_JBHGXH010000352.1:0-22361 GCF_041936445.1 Candidatus Darwinibacter acetoxidans
AATAACCTACCTCGGAAGATCTTGGGTTACCGCACACCGTTGGAGCTCTTCCAGGAGGAACTATCGAAGCTGGACGCAACTGTGAAATGCTTTATAGAACGGGTTTCTGGCTAGCCGTTGCATTTGCTATTGCACTTTAGACCTTTTGTTCACTTTCACAGGCCAAATAGTTCCTTGGGGTTGATGTAAAGCAGGTGTTCGGCGATCTGCACTGCTCGCTCCAGGTCAAATACGCCCAGCTCCACCTTTTCCGCCAGTACCCGGCTGATGTTCTCCTTAGCCATGATCAGGTGCCCGTAAACGCCATCCACAAAGGCATAATCCCCGCCAAAGCCCATGATCTTGTTGAAGGGTACCGCATCAAGCCAATCAGCCAGGGCGCTGCGGGCCGCAGCGGGTGAGATCACATGGGCCCAGCACATGTCCAGGTACACGTTGGGGAACATCTTGGCCAGGGCCGCCGCTTCCCCTTGGTAGGGATAGCCCATGTGCAGGAGGTCGAACTTAACGTTCGGGTAGTCCAGGAAGAGATTGTTCAGCAGCGTGGGCCGTCCGTTGGCCAAAACCGCTCCGCTGCCCTCGAAAAGGCCGGTGTGGACCTGCAGCACAAGTCCCCGGCGGGAGGCCTCGCCCAGGACAAAGTGCATCAGGAAATCCTGAACGGGCTGGGGCAGCAAAACGCTCACATCTTCCCCTTCCTCAGCCCTGCGCCACTTAACCAGGGTCTCCGCGAACAAGGCCTTCGCCGTTGCGTAGGGCACCCGCCCGTAGTAGAGTGTCCTGTCATAGGCCATGGCATTCTTCAACGCGGCCAATCCCCGGGAGAGGGCGTCCTCCAAGGCCGCGACCAGGGCCTGCAGCCAGTCATCTAGATCCCGGATGGACGCACCCTCGCCCTCCAGCCCGCGCAGCATGGTCTGATCCGCCAGGATAAAGGGGGTGGGCTGCCAGGCATAACGGAACAGCTCCCGATCGTAAGGTTCCTGGATGGCCCAGGAGTCCAAGATGGCTGTTTCGATGCGGCAGAGCTCCCGCAGGACAAAGCGGAGGTGGCCGCGGCCCCCGCGCTCTCGGTAAGCCCTGGCCAGCTGGGAGATGGTCTCCCGGGAGAGGCCATCCAGACCGTAGATACCTCGAGCGGCTAGCTCGAGGGCCCGCCCGTAGCCTGTGTGGCGGCAGAACTCCCAATAGGGTGCGACAAACTCCCACCGCTCCTCCACGGGAAGGCTGCGGTCCCGGGCCCGCTCCAGGTCTCCCGCGGGCAGGCCGGCTGAGCGCAGATCGCTGCTTAAGTAATGGAGCAGGTAGTCAAAAAGGACATCGGGTCCCCCAGCTTCCGAGCACCGAATGTCATGATGGGGCAGATGTTCGTGGGTGTCGATAACCGGCAGGCGTTCCACCTGCTCATAGATGATCCTCCAGAGACTGGACATGGAACTCACCCCTGGGCAGCCGCATCACTCCGCTCTGGTGACCTTTCTGAGCTCCCCCCGGAGGAAGCGGATCAAGTAGTAGAGCATGAGGGCCACGACCGGTTCGAAGATGCCAAAGAGAATCCACCACGCAGGCTGCCTCAACCCATCTTCCTTGGCCCTGTTGTACAGGTAGATGGGAACGCCAATGTGCAGTACTATGTTCGCCAGCAGGAGTGCACTGCCCCACAGGGCGGTGAAGGTCTCCATGGTTCAACCTCCTCTTCCCTGCGCTACCCGAAGGTCCCCACACGCGACCTCCTCCAGGGATCCAGGCGCTCTCTGTGTTCTCTGGTCTTGGACGAGATGAGCATGACCAGAGCCAGAATGTCCTTCTGGTGTTCTGCCATGACCCGGTCCATATTCTCCTCCAGCCTAACGAGGCGGGCCTCCAGCTGGGCTAGGCGGGCTAAGAGCGTTTGGACTTCTTCTGCCATGGACATCCTCCCTCTGGAATTGGTCAGGCCCATGGTAGCACATTCTTTTGAAATTGTCAAATAATTCTTATTTAATCCACCGGCCGTTTATTCCAAAGATCGAGTAACATGGGCAGCGATAGTGCTTTCCAGAACATGCACATCTTCCAGGATTTCCGCAAGGCGCGCCCTGGCCTCCGCCGCAAACGGATCATCACGGAGCCCCGGCAGGTTGATGAGCACGTTGTAAGCTGCCCCTTTACAGGCCGCAGCGGCCAAAAGCCCCGCCACGCCTGCATCGCTCAGGCAGTTCTTGTTTCCCCGCTGGGCAGCTTCCCGGGCCATGGCCAAAACCTGCAGAGCCAGTTCCATCACCTGCAGGGGAACCTCGGTGGCATGCCGGTTAGCCAAACGCAGGGCCCGGCGCCGTTCGCGCTTTTCTTCCTCTGTCCCCTTGGGGAGCTTGAGTGCGGCCATCACCTGGTTAAAGGCCTCGGTATCCCTGTTCACCAGGTGCAGCAGCTGGTTGCTAAGTAGCTGGGCCCGGGCGATGAACTCCTCCCAACCTTCCCCGCTGAGCTGGGCCACCATCTGCGCCAAACAAGCGGCCAGGGCCCCAGCCAAGGCGGAGGCGCTGCCTCCCCCAGGTGCCGGGTTGGATGAGCCCAGTTCCGCCGCGAAATCTGTGATCCTCAACTCTGTGAGCAAATTATCACCCTTTTCCTCAGTCAATTGCCAACCACCACCTGGCCTGCCTTGATCACGGTTTCCGCCAGGTTGACCCCGATGTAATAGGGGATCTTCTTGTAATCGTCCACGGCGAAGATGACCAGATCAGCCTGTTTCCCCGGCTCCAGGCTGCCCAGGCGCTGGGACCTGCCCAGGGAGTGGGCGGCATTGATGGTCACCGCGTTGAACACTTCCTCGGGCGTCATGGCCATGTACAGGCAGGCGATGGACATGACCAAAAGCAAGTTAGCTGTGGGGCAGGACCCCGGGTTGAAATCCGTGGCCAAGGCCAAGGGCAATCCCGCCGCCAGCATTTTCCGGGCGGGTGCGTAGGGCTTGCGCAGGGTGAAGGCGGTGCCCGGCAGGAGAATGGGTACCACATCGCTCTCCAGCAAAGCCCTGATCCCCTGTCCCGACACCATGAGCAGGTGATCCGCGCTGGCGGCGTTCAGTTCCGCCGCAAGCTCTGCTCCCCCTAGGCTGTGCATCTCATCCGCGTGCATTCTCAGCTTGAAGCCAAGTTCCTGCGCCTTTTGGAGGATCCGGCGGCTCTGCTCCACGGAAAAAACTCCCTTTTCGGTGAACACATCCACGTATTCGGCCACGCCCTGCTCCTTGACGGCGGGCAGCACCGTGTCCAGTAGAAACTCCACGAAGCCTTCGTGATCCCCAGCATATTCAGGGGGCCAGGCATGGGCCCCCAAAAAGGTGGGCACCAGCTCCACGGGCTGCTCCCTCTGGAGGATGCGCACCGCTTCTAGCTGCTTGAGTTCTGTCTCTAGGTCAAGGCCGTAGCCGCTTTTACACTCCACGGTGGTCACGCCCAGCTCCAGCATCCAGCGGAGGCGCTGGCGTCCCGTTTCCACCAGCTCCTCCAGGGAAGCTGCCCGGGTAGCCCGCACAGAGCTTAAGATGCCGCCGCCAGCCTCCATGATCTCCATGTAATCAGCACCCTGGGCCCGCAGGTAAAACTCGTCCTCCCGGCTCCCGCCAAAGATCAGGTGGGTATGGGGATCGATCAGCCCCGGCGTTACCACCTTTCCCGCGGCATCGATCACCTCTGTCTTTGCGGTGATCTCCACCTGCTCCCGGACCTTCTCCTCGGGGCCCACGGCCACCACCTTGCCGCCCGCGCAGGCCACCCAGCCCCCCTCCAGCACCGGCAGATTCTGCATGGTCCTGCCCCGCACCGGGCAAGCCCGGTGGGCGGCGGTAACCACCTGGCCGCCTTTAACCAAAAGGTCGATTCTCTCCGCCACAGCCAGTCCCCCCTAACGCAGACGGTTCTCCAGCACCTGCTGGGGATCAAAACTTTCCAGCTGCAGATACCAGGCGGCAGCATCCAAGAGGGCCTGCTGGGGGACGAGTCCCACTATCTCGGCACCAACCACGGGAACGCCAAAGCGTGCCGCCTCCCGGCGGATAGTCTCCAGCACCCGGTAGATGGGTGTTGCCCGGTAGTTCTCCAGGTTCATGGACACCTGGACCTGCCTGCGCTCCTCCAGCACCACGCCCATGGCTTTAACGTTGCGAAAGCCGCCGCTGCGTTCCCGCACGCAGCGGGCAATGTGGTCGGCAATCTCTTTGCGGTCTGTGCCCAAGTTCACGTTAAAAGCAATGAGGGGCAGGCGGGCACCCACCACAGTGGCCCCCGCCGTGGGATGCAGCTTGGGCTGGCCGTAGTCAGGATGGCGTTCTGGCTGTGCGATGGCCTCCTTCAGCCCTTCGTACTGACCTCTGCGGATATCGCTCAAGTTCCTGCGGGAAGGCTTCTGGACCGCTTCCCCATAGAGATAGGTGGGAACCTCAAGCTCCTCGCTGATCCTTCGGGCCAGCGCAGCGGCTGCCTCTACGCACTCCTGCATGGTTACGCCTTCAATGGGAATCAAAGGGATCACATCCACCGCGCCGATGCGGGGATGGGCACCCTGGTGTTCCTCCATGTTGATCAGTTCCACCGCCTGCCTGGTCAGGCGGAAGGCGGCCTCTTGCACACTGCCTAGATCGCCCACAAAGGTGATCACCGAACGGTTGTGATCATGATCTGAGGAGTAGTCCAAAAGCTGCACTCCCTCGGTCTGGCGGATCTCATCCACGATCCTTTCCACCACGTCCAGTCTGCGCCCTTCGCTGATGTTGGGCACGCACTGCACGATCTGCCTCATCTGCTGTACCTCCTAGTTCTCCAACATGGGTATTTTGATCCCTTTCTCCTTAGCGGTCTTGATAGCCAGCTCGTAGCCGGCATCAGCATGGCGCATCACGCCGGTGCCGGGGTCGGTGGTGAGTACCCGCTCCAGGCGCGCCGCGCTTTCGTCTGTGCCGTCCGCCACCACCACCATACCCGCATGGATCGAATAGCCGATGCCCACTCCTCCGCCGTGGTGCACCGATACCCAGCTTGCCCCCGCGCAGGCGTTGACCAGCGCGTTGAGGATGGGCCAGTCGGCCACCGCATCGCTGCCGTCCTTCATGCCTTCCGTCTCCCGGTGAGGCGAAGCCACCGAGCCGGCATCCAGGTGATCCCGGCCTATAACAACAGGTGCCGAGATCTCGCCCTTTTTCACCATCTCGTTAATCAAAAGGCCGAAGCGGGCCCGCTCCCCATAGCCCAGCCAGCAGATGCGGGAGGGGAGACCTTGGAAGGCCACCTGCTCGCGCGCCATCTTGATCCAGCGCACCAGACGTTCATTGCCGGCAAACTCCCGGCAGAGCATGTCATCGATCTTGTAGATGTCCTCCGGATCACCGGAAAGGGCCACCCAGCGGAAGGGCCCTTTCCCTTCGCAGAACAGCGGGCGGATATAGGCGGGGACGAAGCCCGGAAAAGCAAAGGCATTTTCCACGCCCACATCTTTGGCCTGCTGCCGGATGTTGTTGCCGTAGTCAAAGACCACTGCGCCCCGCTCCATCAGATCCAGCATGGCCTGGACATGGATACCCATGGATTCTTTAGCCAAGCGGATGTAGCGCTGGGGATCCTCTGCCCGCAGCTGGGCCGCTTCTTCCACGGTGTATCCCCTGGGGATATAGCCGTTGAGGGGATCGTGGGCCGAAGTTTGGTCGGTGACCACATCGGGGGTGATGCCCCTGCGTACAAACTCCGGCAGCACATCCGCGGCATTACCCAAAAGGCCGATGGACAGCGGTTCTCCCTTCTCCTTGGCCTCCTGGGCCAAGCGCAGGGCCTCATCCAGGTCATCTGTGGCCAGCTGACAGTACCTGGTCGCCAGCCTTTTCTCGATGCGCTCGGGATCCACCTCCACCACGATGGCCACTCCGCCGTTCATGGTCACAGCCAGAGGTTGGGCCCCGCCCATGCCCCCCAGGCCCGCGGTGAGCACCAGCTTACCCTTGAGGGACCCGCCAAAGTGCTGGTGGGCCAGTTCCGCCAGGGTTTCATAGGTTCCCTGGAGGATACCTTGGGTCCCGATATAAATCCAGCTGCCCGCGGTCATCTGGCCGAACATCATCAGGCCCTTGCGCTCCAACTCCCTGAAGTGCTCCCAAGTGCCCCAGGCCGGGACCAAGTTGGAGTTGGCAATCAACACCCTGGGGGACTGGGGGGTGGTGCGGAACACGCCCACCGGTTTGCCCGACTGGACCAGCAGCGTTTCGTCGTTTTCCAGTTCCTGCAGCGTGCGTACGATGGCGTGGTAGCAATCCCAATTGCGGGCCGCTTTGCCCGCGCCGCCATAAACCACCAGATCCTCCGGCCGCTCCGCCACCTCGGGATCCAGGTTGTTCATGAGCATGCGCATGGCTGCTTCCTGATGCCACCCTTTACAGTGCAGTTTTGCTCCTCGCGGCGCTCTAATCATGCCTTTACCTCCCTAAGAAATCTTAAGCTAACTCGCCAACTGCGCCGGCCGCGGCCTGCAGCACCCGGCCTGACGCAGCCAAATCACGCACTGTTTTGAGCTCCCCGGCCAAAAAGCGATCCCCATCCAGCCGCGGCACCGCGCTGCGCACCAAGTCGTAAACGGCCCTGGTGGCCGGTGCCAGTTGGCCTTTGTCCCGGAACTCCAGAGCCTGGCAGGCGCAGAGGATCTCGATGGCCACAATGTTCTGCACATTGGCCAGGATGCTGCCCAGCTTGCGCGCGGCGATGCTTCCCATACTCACATGGTCCTCCTGGTTGGCCGAGGTGGGAATGGAATCCACCGAGGCCGGGTGGGCCAGGACTTTGTTCTCAGAAACCAGGGATGCCGCCGTGTACTGGGCAATCATGTAACCCGAGTTGAGTCCGCTCCGCTCGGTCAAGAACGGCGGCAGCCCGCTGAGCTGGGGATTGACCAGGCGCTCGATCCTGCGTTCCGAGATGTTCCCCAGCTCCGATAGGGCAATGCCCAAAAAGTCCAGGGCTAAGGCCACCGGCTGACCGTGGAAGTTCCCCGCGGAGATCACCTGCCCTTCCTCGGGGAACAGGATGGGATTGTCGGTGACCGAGTTGATCTCGGTGTTGATAACCCCTTCAACGTAGCTGTAGGCATCCCTGGTGGCGCCGTGCACCTGGGGTACACAGCGCAGCGAGTAGGCATCCTGGATGCGATCGTGTTCCCCGCCGTACACCAGGCCGCTGCCCTCCAGCAGCCTGCGCAGATTGGCCGCCACCAGAGCCTGGCCCCCGTGGGGACGCAGGGCGTGCACCTTCTCGTCCAACGGGGCGGGGATGGCCCGCAGGGCCTCCATGGTCAAGCTAGCAGCCACGTCCGCTGTCTTGAGCAGGATCAGGCCATCGTAGAGGGCCAAAACCGCCTGGGCGGTCATGGCCTGGGTGCCGTTGATAAGGGCCAGCCCCTCCTTGGCCTCTAGCTGAACCGGGGACAGACCGGCCCGCTCCAGAGCCTTAGCCCCGGGCAGCCGTTGATCGCGGTAGTAGGCTTCACCCTCGCCGATCAGCACCGCGGACATGTGGGCCAGGGGTACCAAGTCCCCGCTGGCCCCCACCGACCCTTGGCTGGGCACCACCGGGATCACGTTCTGGTTTACCAACTCCACCAGGAGCCGGATCACCTCCGGGCGGATGCCCGAATGGCCCTTCATGAGGGCATTGGCCCTGAGGATAATCATGGCCTTCACCACTTCTCCGGAGAAGGGCTCCCCCACGCCGCAGCTGTGGCTGAGGATCAGGTTGCGCTGGAGTTCGGCGACGCTCTCCCGGGAAATGGATGTTTCCGCCAATTTGCCAAAGCCTGTGTTGATGCCGTAAACAGGTGCGCCTTCGTCCAAAAGCCGCAGAACCAGCTCCCTCGCTTGCGACACCTTTGCCAGTTGGGCCGTGTCCAGGGAAATGGTCCAGCCCTCCCGGACCGCGCGCACCACTGCCTGGCTGGTTAAATTGGAACCACTGAGCTTAAGCATATATCTACTCCTTCTACGGTGGATATAATCGCGCTATGTTGCCTATTCCACATCAGGCCGAGAGAGTCCTTTGCCAAGTTTAATCTCACTTTAGTGAAAAGAAAGTATTGCAAACAAATGTGTTATGAGTTATTATCAAATTAGATGTTTTCATAGTGGAAAAAAGTTGGTGAGCTGAGTGAGCAGACCGATCAACACCACGCGCTTGATCCGCACCTACAATGCTTCCACTGTGCTGCAGACACTGTACAGGCAGGGCAGCTGCTCCCGCACGCAGCTGGCCAAATGGACAGGCATGAGCCCCGCCACCATCACGAGAATTGTGGCCGAACTCATGGAACAGGGCATCATCCTGGAGGGACAGGCCGGCAAATCCACCGGGGGCAGAAAGCCCATTTACCTGCACATCGACCACACCAAACTGTACATTGCCAGCCTTAAGCTTTTGCGGGATGACTGCCGCGCCGCCCTCTTGGACCTGAAAGGCAAAATCCTGCAGAAACGGGAGCTGCACTTGGACACACAAACCCCTGAGGAGTTTTTCACCGAAGCGGTTGGAGTACTCAGGGAGATGTTTGCCCAGGCGGGCATCGGTACGCAGAACATCATCGGCGTGGGCGTTGCGGTCTCGGGGATCTGCGATGCCCAGGAAGGCAAAGTGATCAAATCGGTCAACCTGGGCTGGGAAGAAGTTCCCGTGGCGGACATCCTCTCCAGGCAGCTGGAGCTGCCGGTCTTCATTGAAAACGACGCCAACGCCTGTGCCCTCGCGGAGCTGTGGTTGGGGACGGCCCAGGATGCAGCCAATTCTCTGTACCTGAAGACGGAAGAAGGGGCAGGTGCGGGGATCATCTCCAACAAAGCCCTGCTCAGCAGCTCCCGCTTCATGAGCGGTGAGATCGGCCATGTGCCCCTCATCCCCCACGGCCACCCCTGCCGCTGCGGCCAGCGGGGCTGTCTGGAACCCTATGTTTACTTCGGAGACGTCCAAGCCCGCTACGCCGTGAGGACGGGCCAGCGCATCGACCGCGACCAGTTCGTCGCCTTGGTTCAAGCCAAAGAACCGCAAGCCCTTGAGCTCGTGGAGGAAACCGCTTCAGTTCTGGCCCTGGCCTGCTCCCATTGGGGCATCCTCCTGGATCTCGACGTGATTACCATTGGCGGCTTTTGGGGGACATTTAAGGAGGCGGTGATTGACCGCTGCCAAAGATACTACGAAACCACCGCCAAGCAGTCCGGCATTCCCTGCCATGCCACCATCACCGGGTCGAGCTTCGCCAACGAAGATGCTGACCTTCTGGGTGCGGCGGGACTGGTGATCGACCGCTGGTTTGCCCCCTTATCTGTGCCGTTCCATAGGTAAGGTCGTTTACTACCTTGAAGCGACAGCGAGGAGGTGAGAATGGAGAGATCGCAGCGTCGTGTTGGCCTTGGTTCTACTCAAAAAACGAGGAGGAAAAACAATGCTTAGAAAGTCAACTCTATTGCTGTTAGCTGTTCTTCTCGTTGTGGGCATCTTCGCTCCGGCAGCCCTGGCTCAGGAGGAGAAGATCACCATTACCGTGCTCAACTACTTCGACCTGACCGCTCCAGGGGCCGAGCGTGAGCTGGAAGAGGTCTGGCGTGAATTCTCCCGCCGCAATCCCCACATCATTGTGGAAAGGGAAGACCTGTTCCTCGAGGCCTTCCATCAGAAGGTAGAAGCCTATGCAGCCGCTGACCGCCTCCCGGATGTGGTCTTTATGTGGCCCGGCGGGCGCTCCACATCCCTGCACACCTTGGGGCTGGTCAAAGACCTGAGGCCGCTTTTGGGGGACGACGCCCAGTACTTCAACCCAGCCGTGCTGGCGCCCCAGGCCGCAGGCTACCTGGCTGAGCTTCCTTCCACGATGACCTCCAGCCATGCCCTGTACATCAACGTACCGCTTCTGGAAAGTCTTGGGCTGTCCATCCCCGAGACCTATGAGGAGCTCGTGGCCATGGTCCCGGTGATCAAAGGAGCGGGCCTGGATGTGATCCTCATGGGAGCTCAGGAAGACTGGGTCATCCAATCCTGTCTGTTCTCCATGATCGTGGGCCGCTTGGTAGGCGACGAGAAACTGCATGAGATCATCCGGGGCGAAGCCAAGTTCACCGATCCTGAGTTCGTGAACGCCCTGGAATTCTACGCCCAGATGTACAAAGACGGAGTACTGGACCGCAAGATCATGAACATCAACTACTCTGAAGTAAACGGCCTGTTCGCTTCCGGCCGGGCACCGTTCATGATCGACGGCGACTGGAAGACGGCCAACTTCCTCACCGACGTAACCACCGGCGAAGCACTGATCCCCGTAGACCAGCAGCCTAACTTCAAGATGACCATCTTCCCCGCCATTCCCGGCGAAATCACCAAGAAGTCGTCCTCCGGCGTAGTGGGCACCGGCTACGGCATGAGCTCCAAGATCCCCGATGGCTCTCCGAAGGAAGCCGCAGCTTGGGAGCTCATCAAGTGGCTGCAGAGCAAGGAAGTCCAGACCATGCGCCTGGAGACGGCGGGCACCATCCCCAGCCGCATCGATGTAACTTCCGACAATATTGAGCCTCTGGTTGTGGAGAGAATCCGCTATTATGACGATATAGAAGTATACACTGAAGTTTTGGATAATGTTCTGGAAGGCGAAGTCTACCTGCCGCTCAACGTGGGTCTCCAAGAAATCGGCCTCGGCCTGGCCACGCCCATGGAAGTAGCAGAGCGGGTGCAGGAAGCCCTGGAGGCTTGGAGAGCGAAGAGGCAGTAACATCCAAACCGGAGAAGGGGCAGGCTCGCTTTGAGCCTACCCCTTCCTTCTAAGGAGCGAAGTTCCATGAAGAGATTGCTCGCCTGGTGGACTGAAGAACGCCGTGCCTACCTCCTGCTGGTTCTGCCGGGGGTGCTCGTATACTGGGCAGTAATGGCGTTTCCCACCGTTTTCTCCCTTGGCCTGAGCATGACCAACTACAACGGCGGGGTCATCTTCGGCAATCCCAACATCCAGTTCGTTGGCCTTAGGCATTATCTGCGGATGTTTAATGACCGCTATTTTTGGATCTCACTTAAAAACAACGGCCTGATCATGGCCATCTCCGTATTCGGCCAGATCCCCCTGGGCTTTCTGTTTGCCTATGTGATCCACCGCAAACTGATCAAGTTCGGGGACTTTTTCCAGACCATCATCTACCTGCCCTGCGTCATCTCCACCATCGTGGTGGGGCGGCTCTGGCAGTCCTTCTTCTCCCCTTACGGGCCGTTTACCAAGTTCATGCAGACTTTCCAGCCGGGCTGGGAAAATGAGCTGGCCTACGACCCCCAAAAGGCCATTCTTCCGGTCCTGTTCGTGATTCTCTGGATGTACACGGGGCAGTACATGATCATCTTCCTGGCCAATCTGCAAAAGATCGACCCCTCGCTCATCGAGGCGGCCCGCATTGACGGGGCCAGCGAATGGCAGGTGCTCACCCGCATCATGCTGCCGGCCCTCTCTGGGGTGATTGTCACCGCCTGCATCTTGGCCATCTCCGGCTCGCTGAAGAGCTTCGATCTGGTCTACGCCATGACCGCGGGGAATCCCGCTAGGCGCACCTCGGTGCTGGCGCTCTACATGTACGATACGGCCTTTAAGCACTCGCCCAACTATCCTTTGGCCAACTCCATCTCTGTGTTCATGGTTCTGCTCAGCTTTATCCTCATCGTCTTGGTGCGCATCACTGAAGCCAGGTTTGGAGGTAGGGAAGAATGAAGACCGCAACCGCAACCAGAACCCGGATCAGGAAAACCGACTTTCATCCCGTGTTGAGGGTCTTCGTGTACACCATGGTGCTCATCTTCACGGTGCTTACCCTCTACCCCCTCTATTGGCTGTTTATCAGTTCGCTTAAGACCAATACGGAGTTTCAGCTGAACATGACGGGCTGGCCGTGGAATCCCACCCTGAACAACTACCCCACAGCTTGGCGCCTGGCCCAGTTCGACACTCTGTTTCTGAACAGCGTTTTCTTCACGGTGGCGTCCACCATCCTGGTGATCCTGTTTTCGCTCATGGCCGGTTTTGCCTTCGCCAAAATCCGGTCCAAGGCCACGCCCTTTCTGCACGGCAGTTTTGTCATCGGCATTCTGCTCACGCTGCAGTCTTTGATGGTACCGCTGTTCCTTATGGCGGTATCCACCAACCTGTACAACACCCGCCTGGGAGTACTGATCCCCTATGTGGGCATGGGCATGCCCATCGGCATTTATCTCTGTACTGAGTTTATCAGGTCCATACCCGACTCGGTGGTGGAATCGGCCCGGATCGACGGCGCCTCCTATTTCCGGATCTTCGCCTCCATCATCGCCCCCATGACCAAGCCTGTAGCCGTGACTTTGGCCATCCTTAACGTCTCTGGGGTTTGGAACGAGTTTATGCTGGTGAACATTTTGGTCTCCAGCGATGCCCTGCGCACGCTGCCCGTGGGTATCCTGAAGTTCTCCGGCCCTTTGGCCTCGGATCACGGACGCCAGTTTGCCGCCCTCACCATCGGCCTGGTCCCCATGGTCATCTTCTACCTCGTCTTCCGCAAGCAGATTACCAAGGGCGTATCGGCAGGGGCAGTGAAGGGCTGAGTCCCCTCCCACCAGAAAAACAAAAAAGACTCCGCTGCGGAGTCTCACACGGTCAAAAGGGTGCTCTGCCGCTTAGGGCAAGCACCCTTTTTTCATCTACGGAATCCCTTTTACTTCCCCACATAAGCGGCCACTTTGTTGCGGCCTTCCGCCTTGGCCTGATACACCGCTTCATCCGCCCACTGCAGCAGCTGGTCATAGGATTCAGGCTGGCCGTCAATGGAAGCCGCCACCCCGATGGATATGGTGAGCACACTGGCCACATGCGACGCTTCATGGGGGATAGCCAGTTTGTACACGGCGGTGCGGAGCCGCTCCGCCACAGTGAGCGCCCCCTGCAGGTCAGTTTGGGGCAGCAGAACGGCAAACTCCTCCCCTCCCCAGCGCGCCACCAGATCGCCTGGGCGCTGCAGCTCGTGGTAGAGGGTTTTCGCCACCAGCTTGAGCACGTCATCGCCCTGCAGGTGGCCGTAGGTGTCATTATAGGATTTGAACAGATCGAGATCGATCATCAACACTGCCAAAGGAGCCTTGTTGCGCCGGGCCCGCTCCCGTTCCTCGGCATAGGCTTCATCGAAGCGGCGCCTATTGGAAATGCGCGTCAGTCCGTCGATGCGGCTGTCCCTCTTCAGGATGTCCTTGTAGCGTTTGAGCTCCAGATGATTGCGGATCTTGGCCTTGACGATGGGCACATTGAAGGGCTTGCGGATGTAGTCCATGGCTCCCAGTTCCAGGCCATAGGCCTCGTTTTGGTCGCCTTCCAGCGCGGTCAAGAACAGGATCGGAATATCCCGGGTATGGGGATCACTCTGCAGGCGCCTGCAGACCTCGTACCCGTCCATTTCGGGCATGATTATATCCAGGAGGATCAGATCGGGCATTTCCTCCTTCACCATGGCCAGCGCTTCCACACCGTTATACGCCACCCGCAGGTCATACGTATCCTTCAGGGCGTTCACGAGGATCTGCGCATTGAGTTTAACATCCTCTACGATGAGAATGCGCTGTCTTCTCCCCAGGTCTATATCGTCAAGCATTTCTCCCCGCTACCCCCAACCAAGTCGTGTTAAAAATATAAGTTCGACATTTCCCCCACAATCCCTTGTTTTACCTGCGGCCGATTCCATGGAATCTGGAACAAAATAAAGCTCCCCGCATCCAGGGAGCTACGATGCCCTTCCCGCCCACCACTTAGGCAGAAGCCTGCGGTAAAAGCGCAGCCCGCCTCGGGATGATGTATCCCCTTCCACCAGCTGCTTGAGATCGCCTTGAAAGACGATCCGGCCGGGCAGCTTGAGAAAGTCCACCGGCTTGACCAGGTTGGCGGGAACCTGGAAGTCCGCAATGCCGCTGCTATGCAGCACATGATAGACAAACTGGGAACACAAAAAGCGATCGTCCCGCTTCGTGGGCTTATGCAGCAGGCCGTACACTAAACCCCGGCAGTTGTACTTGTAGCGCGCACTGTTGTCCTTGAAGCTCTGCACCAAACGGCGCGCCTTCTCATACTGCTCCGCCTCCACCTCCAGCTCCAGGACCACCCCCGGCAGCTGCTTGGCCAGCTTGTAGATGCCCTCGTCCAGCCGCTCGTGCTTGAAACGCCCGAGGAAAGGATAGTATGTATACTTCCTGGCGAAGCTGTACATTTCCGTGAGCTCCCGATCTAAAGCCAGCGCGGCATGGGTATACTCATCCTGGGTAAACAGGTGAATCAGACGGGAAATAATGGTGTTGGTGCGGGTCAAAACTACGTACAAATGCTCTTTTGACAAAGCAATTCGCTCCCTACGAGAAGTCTCCCTTAATCATACCCCCAGAAGAAGCTGAGGGAAAGCCCCTAATTTAGGACAGGGGTGAAAACAGGCTGACCACCGACTCCAGCGCCCGGGAAAGCAGCGTTTCCTTTCTGAACCGGGCATAGTCCAGTTCAATGCTGTTGGCCAAGTCCTCCTGGAAGATGCTGCTGTAGTGGGCATTCCGCTCCGGCGATTCAAAGTAGATGAAGAGCTCATCGTCCCGCTCGAGACTGCGCACGTTAAGGTTCACCGTGCCGATGCAGAGGCGGTCATCATCGATGAGCATGGCCTTGGCATGCATGATGCCCTTGTACTTAAACACCCTCACCCCGGAATCGATAAGTTGGCGGAAGAAGTAGTTTTTGATGTTGTGGTGGAACAGACCGCCAAAGGTGTAGTAGGAAGAAGTCATAATCCGCACATCGACGCCCCGCAGGGCCAGGGTTTTCAAACTCTGCAAAACAGGCTCGGAGGGTGCGAAGTAGGGCGTTTGGATCCACAGCCGCTCCTTGGCTCCGCTGATCAGGTTGAAGTAGCTGAGGTTGATCACATCCTGGCCGATGAACTTGTTGTACAGACCGTTGGCAATAATCTGAGCCGGCAGGTGGCCGTTGGCTTCCACTTCGGGGAAGTAGTGCTGCAGGCGGTGGCGGAAGCCCAGGTTCCCCTTCCGGGCTGAAGCAACCCAGTCGGAAATGAAAATCTGCTGCAGGTCCCGGACCACGCCTCCGGTGAGGCGCACGTGGGTGTCCCGCCAAACCATGCCTCCCACTCCCTCGGCGTAGTGCTCACCCACGTTCATGCCGCCAAGGTAACCAATCTGGCCGTCGATGATCACCAGCTTGCGGTGGTTGCGGTAGTTTAAAGCCCGGGCCCACGGCCGGATCCCCTGGACCCTGCCTCCGGCCTCTTTCAGTCTTTGGAACAAGGGGCGTACAAAGGTGAACCCACAGCCGAAGCTGTCGTAAAGCAGCTTCACTTCCACTCCCTGGCGGGCCTTTTCCTGGAGAATGGCAAAAAGTTCCTGACCCACCGCATCGTTGTGGATGGTGAAATACTGGACGTGGATGTGGTCTTGGGCGGCCCTAAGATCCTCAAACAGCCGGGCGAATTTCGGCCCGCCGTTGGTGAACACCTCCACGGAATTATCAGCGGTGAAAATGCTGCCGCAGCATTTGTAGTGGAACTGCTGGGTGGGGGAAAGCTCAGCCCCAGAGCGGTTATGCCACCTGCGGGTGATGGCATCCAATTCCAGAAAAATGGCCCGATGGCGCTGGCGGATCTTTCTGCGCTTGTAGTCCCAGAACACGTCACTGCCCATGACGCTGTACACAATCAGCCCCACCACAGGAAGGAAAACGAGTACCAAAATCCAGCTGAAGCGCTGCGTCGGCTTCTTGCGGCTAAAGAAGATCATGAAGATGACGAAAAAGAGGTATCCGATGTACAGAAGCGATAGAATGTGTCTCATGGTATCTTCTCCTTCAGCAAAAGAAGATGGGCCCCCGATCCCCTGGACATATTAAACACCAGACCCCTTTCTCCTGCAGGATCCGGCCGCCAGCCGGTCCCTAGCTGGAGGCCCCATGGGCGTTGACAATACAACACCAGACTTGTAAACTAATTAATAACAACCTGAGAACTGACACGGCAGCGGTGCTCTCCACGAACAGCAGGCACCGCTGCAATTTCCACAGGAAGGATGGGTGATTAGGTGGACAAGAACTACAACCCCCACGAAGAGATTATCAAAATCATCGATCGGGCAGCTGCCCTCCTGGGGCTGGAAGAGAAAGACTACATCCAGCTCAAGTATCCCGAACGGGAACTGAAGGTTTCCGTGCCCGTAAGGATGGATGACGGATCCATCCAAGTCTTTGAGGGCTACAGAGTACAGCATTCGGGAATCAGGGGCCCTTACAAGGGCGGCATCCGCTACCACCAAAAGGTGGACATGGATGAGGTTAAGGCCCTGGCCGCCGCCATGACGTTCAAGTGCGCCGTCGTGGATATCCCCTACGGCGGGGGTAAGGGCGGTGTCACGGTGGATGCCACCAAGCTCTCCAAGGGCGAACTGGAGCGGCTGACCCGTAAGTATACAGCACTCCTCTATCCCATCGTGGGACCCCATGTGGACATCCCCGCCCCCGATGTGAACACCAACGAAGAAGTCATGGCCTGGTTCATGGACACCTACAGCCTGGTCAACGGCCAGCTCACCCTGGGCGTGGTCACGGGCAAACCCGTTCCCCTAGGAGGATCCCTAGGCCGGCGGGAAGCCACAGGTCGCGGCATTCTCCTCGTGGCCAGGGAGATCGCCAAAAAGATGGGCTTGAGCCTCCAAGGTGCCACAGTAGCAGTACAAGGGGCGGGCAGTGTAGGAGGAACCGCGGCACTCTTGCTGCACAGAGAAGGCTGTAAAGTGGTGGCCATCAGCGATGTGTCCGGCGCCATCTACAGCGAAAAGGGGCTGGATATGGAGGCGATCATCACCTTCCTCCGGGCCGAGCGGGGTAGACTGCTGAAGGACTATACTGCTCCCGATGTGGCGAGGATCTCCAATGAGCAGCTGCTGCAGCTGGAAGTGGACATCCTCATCCCCGCCGCGCTGGAAAACGCCATCCACGAACGGAACGCCCCCCATGTGCAGGCCAAGATCATTTTGGAAGGCGCCAACGGACCCACCACCTCGGCCGCGGATGCCGTTTTGGAGGAAAAAGGCGTCACGGTGGTACCGGATATCCTGACCAACGCGGGCGGTGTGGTGGTCTCCTACTTCGAGTGGCTGCAGAACCTGCAGGCTGAGAAATGGGACGAAGATGAGATCAACCGCAAGCTGGAACACATCATGGTCAGGTCCTTCCACGATGTGTGGAACATGGCGGAAAAAGCCGAAACGTCCCTGCGCATGGGCGCTTACATGCTGGCACTGGACCGGCTGGTCACAGCCAGCAAGCTGCGGGGCATCACCTTTTAGAAGGGTCTAGTCCCCCGGGTGGCCATCACCCGGGGGCTTTTGCGCCCGCCACTATGGTCCATCATATGGTTCTCCGTGGAAATTGGCGTGCGCTTTCACCTTGACCCCGCCGATTAAGCGCTGCCCGAAAGGACCAGGGCCGGCTCGTCCGGCAGCAGTGCCCGGATGAGTTCCTGGTAGCGCGAGCTGAGGTGGGGTGGGCTCCACTCGGGGCTGCGGCACATAAACACACAACTAAAGCGCTCCCGGCACACGCTGAACAGGTCTGTGGTGTGTTCAAAGGGGAAGTCCCCCTCCAGCGTGGCCAGCTGGGAATCTTCCCGCCTGATCCACTTCACCGACGTAGCGGGCCGCTCTTCCACCACCCTGCGCAGCCAGTTGCCGCAGTTGCAGTAGTCTTCCCCCGTGTAGTAATGGTAATAGTCGTGGTGGAAATCCACGTTAACAATCCTCAGGGGCTCGCCCCGGGGCAGGCGGTCAATGACCTGTTTGATGCTGCGGTGGGTCTCGGAGAGAAACACCTTGGCCGCATCCAGGTTCAGCGAGCGCAGGAACGCCCTAAAGGCGCTGAACTCCGGGATCACATCCACGGCACTGATCTGCGGATAGCCGGCATACCTCTCTGCCCACAGTGCAGGGAGCTCCTCCCGGGGTATGCTCTCGCCTCCCCGCAGGAAGTACTCGTCCCGCTCCTGAGCGTTGGCAGCGATGAAATAATCGAAGTCGATGCTCAAAATGGCAATCATCTTCACCGCCTCCCACTTACCTAAAGCGGCTGCAGCAGAGCGATTTGACGTTTGCCTAGTTTGAAATGGTCCACGCGCCGAAAGGCTTCGTGCTTGAGCCGGGGCTTTTTGTCGGCGACGATAGCCAAAACCGCCGGGCCTTCCTTCAGGGCCCGCCGGCAGTTGATAAAGAGGCTTTCCAGGGGATCGCCGCCTTCCCCTCCCCAGCTGGCCAGCTGGCCGTAGGGAAGGTCCGTGATGATGATGTCTACATCCTGGACCGGAAAGGGGCTGAGGTCGGTGATATCCCGCTGCCCACAGGAAAAGGCGATGCTTCTTCTGCCCAAACGGTCCCGCAGGCGCTCCAGGCTTTCCAGGGCGGCCCTGTGGGAGTCCTTGCCGAAGGCCGCGGCGTAGCTTTCCAGCTCCCTCCGCCTCCTCTCCAGTCCCTCGGGGGAAAGCAGGGAGAGGTTCTTCTCCGCTATCTCCAAAACCAGGGGGTCCAGGTCGGTGGCGATGAGATGTCCCACCTGCCTTGGAAAGAGAAAGCCGATGGTGGTGAGCAAAAACGCACCACCGCAGCAGGGATCGTAGATGCGCAAGGGCCCATCTACCCCCTGCTGAGCTAGGATGGCAAAGGCGCGCTGCATGATCTCGCTGGCCAGCCGCACCGGGAACCCCGTGGTACTGGGCGCACTGTACAGCACCCGGCCGCTGGCGAAATCGCTGTAATCCCTTTTTTCCACCTCGAATTTGTACTTCACTGCTCCCTCACTTCACTCACTCAGACTCGATCCAGCCCGCCCGGGCCAGAATCTCACTGATCACCGTGCTTTTGGCATCTGCGTAATGCTGGACATGGCGCCAGGAGCGCGCGGCTAAGCCCCGCTTAACCTCGGCGTATTTTTCCCGGTCCTGTGGGCTTGCCCGCAGCCAATCCCGCAGGCGCAGCATCTTTTCCACTTCACTGACCCCAGCGCTGAACACATGCAGGTTGATCTCTGTATCCGGCCCCTTCAGCATGCGGTGCTCCAACCAGTCCGGCTCCCGGATACGCAAGCTGTACCCGACCGCCTCCAGCTGCGGGAGATAAGCGTTTCATCCGCCGAGTCTTCCACCACCAACACTATGTCGATGATGGGTTTGGCACACAGGCCGGGCACGGAGGTTGAACCCACAATCCGCAGCGCCCTCCGCCCCAAAGCGGCACTAATGCGCTGTGCTTCCCGGGCAAACAAAGCGGGCCAGACTGGATCGTATTCCACAAGTGTAATGGGCGCATTGTGGGGCTTAAGCTCCGCAACTTGCCCTGCCTGCAGCTCCTCATCGCTGCGCAGGTGGGTATCGTCAGCCGGCACCGGCCACCCTCCTTTCCCGCCCAGAATCCACGGTGCCAAGCAGGGCCACTCCCACAAGGAGGATAGCCCCCAGCACATAGGCAGTGGAAAAGCTGAGGACGGCTGCCAGGCCGTAGCCCAAAAGGGGCCCAGCGGCTGAACCCAAATCCTGCCAGGAGTTGTAGCGGCTCACCGCCCCAGCACCCTGTCGCTGAGCAGCGTCCCCCGCCGCCGCATCCAGGAACACCTTCTGGGCGTTGGTCAAAACGAAGAACACTGCGAAAAGACCAATGGTTGTATAGATACCATCCGCCACCGCTATGCCCAAGAGGGAACCGGCCTGCAGCAGGGTGGCAAGGAGAAAAGGCCCCCTCCTACCCCAGCGATCACACAACCTCCCCGCCAGGGGCGATACCACCAGCGTGCTCAGCCAGTTAATGGCCGTAACGGCCCCGGCAACAGTGGCAATCCCCAAGAGCTGCCCGAAAAGGACCGCCCCCTGCCCCACCCTTTCCTGGAGCACCGCGGAGAGGGTGGAAAGGACCATACCCCAGGCCACCAGGTGAGTAATCAAACCGGCGGTGGAGGCAAAGGCCGCAGAAAGGGAACCATGGGGCTGCTCCCGGGAAGGAGAATCCCAGGCGGTGCCGGTCCCTTGGCGATCTGCATTGGCATCCGAACCATCCAGACGCAGGACGAAGGGCACTGCACCCAAGGAAAGCAGGCCAGCAGCGGCCAGCGCCCAGCTGTAACCAAAGCGGTCTGCCAGAAGACCTCCGCCCAAAACCGCAAAGATGCTCCCCAAGCGGGAAACAGACTGGATGGTGCCTAGGGCCAGTCCCAGGCTTTGGCCACTGGCCTTGAGGGCCACCAGGTAACCGCCGAGCCTGAGGTGGGAGTAGCACGCCCCCCAGATGATGCGGGCTAGAAAAAAGAGCGCCGCACCCAACGGAAAGGCGTACACAGCTGTGGATAGGGCCGTCAGCAGAACCACCGCCAGCATAATCCCGGAGAAATCCCAGCGGGCAAAGGAACGGGCAGCCCAGGTGTTGGTGGCCAGGCGCACCCAGCGGTTTGCACTCAGAAGAACACCCACCATGAAGGTGGAAATCCCTAAAGAGCCGGCATAAAGGGGCAGGATGCTGTAGAGCAGTGCATCGCCCAAAAGGGCCAGGGCGGTGATGATGGACACTAAGGCAATGGGCTTGAGATAAGCTCTGGCTGACATGGCTGCTAGCTTTACCCCCTCCTTTGAGGTAATTCCGCACCGCCCAGCCCTTTGCCTGCAGGATTTTGCTCCTTAGAAAACATATTCGCAAAGCATGCCCTATCCCTGCCTGCCGTCGGTCAGCTAGCAAGAAACCCCCGCTCAAGGCGGGGGCTAGAGATGCGCTGTGGGTAGCTCTACCGGATCTACTTGCAAGTCGATGAGCAAAGGTTTACCCCGCTGCGGCACCTGTTCCAAGGCCGCCTCAAGTTCCGGCGGAGCAAGGCGCAGACCCACTCCCCCGCAGGCCTGGGCCACCTGGTCAAAGCGGATATCCCTGAGGGCAACCCCGATGGTCTTGAGGCCCGCCGCAGCCATGGCGCTGGCTTCCATGGCGTAGGACCGGTTATTCATCAGCACGAAGATAATGGGCAGCTGAAGCTCAACCGCGGACACAAACTCGCCCATGAGCATGGAAAAGCCCCCATCCCCCACGACGCTGAACACCTGGGCATCTGCCCTCGCCAGCTGGGCGGCAATACCAGCTCCCAGAGAGAAGCCCATCCCCCGCCAGCACCCCGAGATCAAGACCTCCTGGCCCCTGCCCTGGAAAAAGCGGCTGAACCAGAGTACATGATCGCCCACATCCAGGCAGAACACGCTGCTGGCCTGGGACTTGGCGGACAAGATGCGTATAGCCCTGCCGGGATGCCCCGGCGCAGCGTGCTGCAGCTCTTGCTCCAGGCGCCGGCGCCAAGCTGCCGCTTGCTCCTTCACCTGGTCAATCCAACTCTGCTTGGTGCCTACCCCATCAAGTCTAGCGAGGAGCTTGGCCAAAACAGCCTGGGCATCTCCCACCACTCCGAAGTCCGCGGGAATGCCCCTGCTGAGATTGGCCGGGTGTATATCCAGGGCCAAAACCTTGTGTTCATCCGCGGTCAGCTCCGGCGGCCAATAGGTGGCGCCCAACTTGAGCAGACCGTCGCATCTTTTCAGAAGCTCCACGGCTGCCTCTGAGCCTCCTTTGCCGATTCCCCGCACCACCAGGGGATGGTCCGGCATCACACCCACCATGGGCAGCGTATAGATCACACCTGCACCCAGCTTCTCAGCCAGAGCCAGCACCTGCTCCACCGCCTGACGGGCGCCCCGGCCCGCCAGGATCATGGGCCGCTCCAGTTGGGCCAGCCACTGCGCGGCCTGATCGAGTACCGCCTCCGGGGACTGGGCAGTTTGGTGCAAGAACGGTTCTGGCTTGGCCAGCGGCGCTGCGATGGCCTGCTGCCAGAAGTCCTTGGGGATGCTCAGATGTACAGGCCCCCCTTGGAAGACCGCAGTCCGCAGTAAATCGGAGGCCAGCGTGGGCAGGCTCCGGGGGCTACCCAGATTTTCCGAACGAAGAGTCACGGCCCCCAAGAGCTGCTGCTGGTTGATATACTGCTTGTGGCCTGTGCCCAGGTAGATGGATTCCACCTGCCCGGTCACGGCCAGGACAGGGGCCCCATCACTTAAGGCATCCGCCAGGCCGTTGATCAACCTGCCCGTTCCCGGGCCGCCATCGCCGATCACAACACCCAGTTCCCCTGTGAGCTTGGCATAGGCGGAAGCTGCATAGGCTGCGCTTTCCTCATTCCTCAGCTGGATGAACTTGATGGGATGCTCCCCCAGGCAGGCCAGGAAAGGTAAAATGGTATCGCCAGCGGTTCCGAACACAAAC
>NZ_JBHGXH010000353.1:0-1483 GCF_041936445.1 Candidatus Darwinibacter acetoxidans
AGGCATCCCGGGATCGCCGCCGTTGACGACAACCTTGAAGACAACCGTCTGTCCGCCGTTTTCCCGCGCTTCCAAGGTCGCGCCGCTTCCCGCAAGCCCGATTTGCCGCCTGGTGATCTTGGTTCCTGTCGAAGTCTGTAACTCAATGTATTTCCACGGAAGAGCGTTCCCCTCCATGGCATCACGCAGGTTCTCATAACCTGCTTCGCTAATCTCGGCCATAATCCAACTCCCGATAGCACTCTATCTATCCCTTCAAGTATATAAGGTCACTGGTAAGAAAAGAGGGTGGGTGCATCGTTCCGCACCCGGTTCAAGAATTGGAAGATTTGTGTCAGGTCAATCACCCAACATCTTGGTGAATAGGTCGTTACATGCGATACCAGACCCCTTCCCAACCCGGACCGGTAATCACGGCGCTGCTCTTGATATTCAGGACATCGTTCCGGAACTCCAGCCGGATCGCCTCAATCCGGAACTGCTCCCCTTCATCTCCCCGGACACACGATCCATCCGTCTGACGCCGCCATCCAACCGTACTGACAATCCCCGACGAAGGCCGGGCATCGTCGAAGTAGTGCCCCTGCACGATACGGGTCTTCGACTGCATCGACGTTTCATGAACTAGGTCGTGCCGATCGTCCAGCATGTAGGACCCGGTTATCTCAGCGGTTCCCCGGTTCCGGTCCACGGTCATATACAGGTCCTCGAACCCCGGAGCATTTCGTCCGGGCAACCAGTACTCGGTACACGTCTCCATCTCCGTCTCCGTCTCCTTCACAGCCACCACCGTGGACGCCACCTCCACAACCGTAGGCTCCACGGCCACGGTCACGGGTGTCACCTGCAGGGATGGTGCCGGGGTTGCAACGCACCCCGCCCCGCAACACAGAACGATGGTTATAAGTGCCACCAGCCACATAGAAGATTTCATCCCGTTTCCTCCTCTTTTGTTGCGAAGAGCCTTTGCTCGATCATCAACGCCACCCATTTCAGAATCATCGGTCCCACCGAGCCCCTCTTGCCACACATGGCCCACAATCATACTTTCCGTCAGGTCTGGGCTCGTAGGTGAAGTGGTCGTTGGCATACCACTCTGTCCAGGACGTTTTGCGCCCAACAGCCTCGCAGGACGGGCAGAAATGCGGGAACTCATAGTACATCCGGTAGTATACCATTCCTGCCACGTACGCAATGAATTTATCGATCACTTCCCGGTGGTAGGGGTTCTCGATGTACATTCGCATGTGGTTCCAGAGGTGTTCCTGCTCTTCTTCTGTTAAAGAAGTGAAATACGTGCGGATATACAGGATCATATCGGCGATGTAGGCTGAAGACGGCTGATACTCGTCCAGCGGCAAGTATTCAGCCGGTAGACCGCGTGGTTCCGGGAAAGGCGGCGGTGCGTTGTCGCGACTGGCTTCCATCGGTGCTACCGTCAAGGATTTCCACAGATCTGCCGGGAATCGCGGTTCCGGCTCGG
>NZ_JBHGXH010000354.1:0-1196 GCF_041936445.1 Candidatus Darwinibacter acetoxidans
TGGAGTGTTCCCGATAAAGTGGATAGCTGTTTAGGCTGCGAGTTCAAGTATGTTTCTGTAGCCTAGCTCATATTCTTGCGGTGTCAAGTATCCGAGCGTTGAATGGCGACGAGTCTGGTTGTAGTATTCCTCAATCCAAGAAAACGTGTACTTCTTCAGAGTCTTGAGATCTGGCCAAGGCCGGGTATGGATGAGTTCCTTCTTGTAGGTCGCGAAGAACGATTCCGCGACGGCGTTATCGTAACAAATCCCGGTACGGCCCAATGATCGACGAATCTTGTGTTTCCGACAGTACTTAGCAAAATCCGTCGACGTATACTGCGTCCCACGGTCCGAATGAAAAATCACGCGTGTCCGAGGCTGGCGATGAACCCGAGCCATATCTAAAGCATCAGTGACCAACGAGGTACGCATATGGTCATCGACAGCCCAGCCCACCACCTTCCTGGAATACAGGTCGATCACCGTCGCCAGATAAGCCCAACCATTCCACGTCTTCACATACGTGATATCACCGCACCACTTCTCGTTCGGTGCCGACGCCTCGAACCTTCGACCGATCAGGTCCGGGGCTGGCACCGGATGCTCGCCAGCCACCGTGGTTCGCCGCCACGCCGCGGGATGACGGCCCTGGACACCCAGCGCCCGCATCAGCCGCCACACCCGCTTGCGCGATACCCGGTGCCCGCCAGCAGCGAGTTCGGCATGAATGCGTCGGACCCCAGGCCGGCCCGGGCTGCTGGCGTAAAAATGTCGAATCAATCCCATCAGCAGATCGTCTTGGTCGTGCCTGGCCGAAACCCGATGACTCCGCCACTTGTAATAGCCCGAGGTCGACACCTGGAGTTCCCGACACATGAACACCACCGGATAAACACCCTGATCAGCCCAGTCCGCGATCGCAGCAAACTTCACTGCTGGTCTTTCGCGAACCAGGTCGCCACTTTTTTTGCGAAACTGGCCTGCATCTGGAGATGAGCGTTTTCGTCCAGCAGCCTCTGGTAATCCGCGCGGAGCTGTTCGAGCTCGGCCCGTTCCGAGCGTGTCAAAGACTCGTCCGGGTCACGCTGCTCATCGCGCAAGTCTCGTTCTTTCTTCACCCATTTCCCTAACGTCTTCTCGAGGACGCCGATATTCCGTGCCGCCTCAGCGATCGACCGCCCATCATCCAACACCAACGCCACCGCGTTAGCTTT